>CAYOTJ010000450.1:2874-3604 GCA_964406855.1 uncultured Saprospiraceae bacterium | reverse complement strand
TTAGCCGACGAGCCCATACAGGTGTTCAATCACGGCCGCATGAGCCGCGATTTTACCTACATCGACGACATTGTGGAAGGCGTGGTACGCACCGCAACTAAGCCGCCCGAAGGAAACCCCGCTTGGGATGGCGGCCATCCCGACCCCTCGTCGTCTCCGGCGCCTTATCGCGTCTACAACATTGGCGCCGGCAGGCCTATGGCCCTGCTCGACTTTATTCTGGAGCTGGAAAAAGCATTAGGCAAAGAAGCCCGAAAAAACTACCTGCCCATGCAACCCGGCGATGTAGAAACGACCTATGCCGATATTTCGGGCCTACAGCGGGATTTTAATTACCAACCGGCCGTAAACTTAGAAACGGGCATACGGCGTTTTGTTGATTGGTACCTCGGTTATTATCCCTAAAGCAACTACCCAACACACAAAAATACTTGAGAAAATGTTCAACTGGTTATTTCATCCCTCAACGCCCCCCTACCCTTTGCTGGATATGCACAGTCATGTGCTGCCCGGCATCGACGATGGCGCCGCTTATGTAGAAGAAAGTGTAGCGCTTATTCGCGCCATGTGGCAGCTCGGTTATCGGCAGTGGGTGGCTACGCCCCATGTCATGGCAGACCTGCACCCCAATACGCCCGGACGCATCGGGGAGGCGGCCAACGAACTCAACCGGGCGTTGGCCAACACCCCCGACCTCGCTGACGTACAGGTAAGAGCCGCAGCAGAATAT
>CAYOTJ010000450.1:0-2864 GCA_964406855.1 uncultured Saprospiraceae bacterium | reverse complement strand
AATTTGAACACTTGCTTGATTCCGGGGAAGCGCTGCTCTGCCTTGACGATCAGCAGCACCTGTTGGTGGAATTGCCGCAGGCCGGCGAGCTGCCCCGCTGGGAATACACGCTATTCACGTTGCAAACCCGGGGTTATCGCCCTGTGTTGGCGCACCCTGAGCGTTATCGCTACCTGAGCGGCGACTTCGAAAGGCTGGAGCGCCTGCGCGACAGCGGCGTAGCGCTACAGGCCAACCTTATTTCTTTTGCCGGTTATTACGGGGCCGGCCCCGAAAAGATGGCCAAAGAACTACTCAGGCGAAAGTTGCTGGATTTCGCAGGTACCGACGTCCATCATCAGCGCCATATAGCGCCCCTTAAGGCCTTAGTTGGCTCCAAAGCAGGCCGCAACATAGGCGCTTATGCCTGGCGAAATGCCGAACTGCAATCGCTGGCAGCGCCAAAAAATGCAGGCGCTGCACTGTAAAGAGAACTTTAGGTATACACACTTGATATACATGCGATCGAATTACTACCTGCTTCTGATCTTGACAACCCTTGCGCTTCATTCCTGCGTAAGCCATGAAGAGTTGATCAACTTCAACGAAGACGCTTTCCCGCTCAATGCCGCTGAGAGCATTGCCGGCCAAAGCAGCCTGTTGGTACAACCCGAAGACCTGCTTCACATCACCGTACAAAGCTACGACCCCGAAGCGGCGGCGGCCTTCAACCCGCCCGTATCTGCCGGCCCCAACCAGCAGATGATGGTGCAAGGCCTTCAGGGGGGCAATCAGTTGGAACTCTTTAGCGGCTACTTTGTCGATCGCCAGGGCGTGATTGACTTTCCGGTTTTGGGCCAGGTTCCGGTGGCCGGAAAAACACTCGACGAGATCAAAGGCGACCTCTACGCCCGGCTGCGCCCCTACCTCAACGATGCCGTAGTGAACATTCGCTTTTTAAACTTTAAGGTAACGGTGTTGGGCGAAGTAAATGCGCCGGGTCAACTCAGGCTTACCAACCAACGGGTGACGCTGCTGGAAGCCCTGGGGCAGGCCGGCGACCTGACCCCCTATGCCAACCGACGCAACATTCTGATCATCCGCGAACAAGACGGGCAGCGCATCTATGCGCGCATCAACCTGCGCAAGCGCGAGCTGTTTTACTCGCCCTATTTCTACCTCAAGCAAAATGACCTGATCTACGTGGAGCCCCTCCGCGCGCGCGTAGCTACGGTAGCCGACCCTGCGCAACGATTTATTTCTTATTCTTCGGGGGTTTTATCGGTGATTACCCTAATTTTGGCCATTGCGAAGTAACTATTATGCAAACCGAATTCAACCTGCCGCCCCCCGGAGAACAGGAAATGCCCGGCCTCGACTGGCAATCGCTGCTGTTTCGCTTTCTGCGCAACTGGTACTGGCTGGTGCTGGGCCTCGCCGCCGGCATTGTCATAGCGCGCCTCCAACTGCGTTATGCCATTCCCATCTATGAAGTATCAGCCACCTTGCTCATCAAGAGCGAAAAAGCCCAGAGCGCTTTTTCTGAAGAACAGATCATCCAGGACCTGGGCTTTGAAAGCACTTCCAACATAGAAGATGAAATACAACTGCTGAAATCACAGGCGTTGATGCGTCGGGTAGTAGACAGCCTCAAACTCAACATTGCTTACTATACAGAGGGCCGGGTGAAGACTTCGGAGAGCTATGCGCCCAATTCGGCTGTAGTGCTGAGCGACTACCAGGCCGCCAGACCCGAAGATGTCTATGGCCAAACCCTTCGCATCTTTCCTGTCGATGGCGAACACTTTAATATCTTGCTGCCCAACGGCCAAGATACTTTACACTGTCGCTACGGGCTGCCCTTCCAATTGGGCGCCGGATCATTTACCGTAGACAAACGACAAACACCTTCCAACACCTACCCCCTTCTCATCCGGATTGGCGACCCCGAGGCTACGGCCCGCGCCTATGCAGGAGGGCTCAATGTGCAGATCGTAGGCCGCTCAAATGTATTAACCCTCACCCTGCGCGATCCCGTGCCGCTCAAAGCGGCAGATGTCATCAATACACTGGTGGGCGTTTACAACCAAAGCATCGTTGAAGATAAAAACCTGGCGGGTCGCAATACCTTAGATTTTATCAACGAGCGCCTGAACTTTGTCGCTACCGAACTTTTTCAGGTAGAGCAGGAGGTTGAAAGCTACAAAAGACGCAGCAATGTGCCGCTTGACCTGTCGCAGACAGCCCAAAATACCCTCGATCAGTACGTTGAAAGCGACAAAGAACTCATGCAAATTCAGCTTCAGGAAACCCTGCTGGAACAATTGGAAACGTCTTTATCGCTGGACAGCGCCAATCGGCGCGCGCTCCCGATTGTGTCTGAAGTTATCAGCGGCGCATTGAGCGATCTCATTAGGGAATACAACCAATTGGTGATTCAGCGACAGCAACTCCTGGGCTCAGCCACGGGCAATAACCCTGCACTGCGCCAATTCAACAAACAATTCGGAGAGCTGGAAGGCAGCATTCGCCTGAGTTTACAAACGCTGCGGCGGGAATTAGTGGTCAAACGCCGTCAGATGGAGGAGCGCCTGCGGCCCCTCAATCGCCAGATTGACCGCATCCCTACCAGCGAAAGAGAGTTGTTGCAAATTATGCGACAACAGACCATAAAAGAAAACCTGTTTTTGTTTTTACTCCAAAAACGGGAAGAGACGGCGTTGGGTTTGGCCGCTCAGGTGGCCAACTCAAGGGTGGTCGACCCCGCTATGGCTAAGCCTACTCCGGTAGCGCCCAATCGGCGGAATATTCTCTTGGTATCTTTGCTGTTGGGGCTGGGCATACCCGCAGGCGCTATCGCCCTGGCGGAGTATTTAGACAACCGC
>CAYOTJ010000449.1:0-3612 GCA_964406855.1 uncultured Saprospiraceae bacterium | reverse complement strand
CGGCGCTGTTCGCTCGCAGGCGCCTTCGCAATGCCCATACAGGTTTAAGGAATGGTGAGTGATGTTGAAGTGCAACAAATCGCCCATCATGTTTTTGATCTGCTGTATGCGCGGGTCGCAGAATTCCAGCACCTTACCGCATTCCATACAGATGAGGTGGTCGTGTTGCTTATAGCCGAACGACTTCTCGTACTGAGCCAGGTTTTTGCCAAATTGGTGCTTCTT
Organism: uncultured Saprospiraceae bacterium; assembly: GCA_964406855.1. GTDB lineage: Bacteria > Bacteroidota > Bacteroidia > Chitinophagales > Saprospiraceae > JAUMBM01. The sequence goes on along the minus strand of CAYOTJ010000449.1, from coordinate 3,387 downwards.
TACCAGATCGCAGTTTACCAACAGTTCCAGCGTGTTGTACACGGTGGCGCGGCTCACGCGGTAATTCTGGTTTTTCATGTGTATGTACAGCGCCTCCGCATCAAAGTGGTCGGTGCGGCGGTATATCTCTTCCAATATGGCAAAACGCTCCGGGGTTTTGCGGAGGCCGCTCTTCTCAAGGTGAGCGGAAAAAATTTGTTTTACTTCTTTAACATTGTCTTCGGGCATGCCCTGAATTTTTTGCAAAGATCATTCAATACGCGCAACTGTCGAAACAATATCCATATTTTTTAGCGAATGAATGACCTGATTGAGTTGATTGGTACTGGCTACGTTGAGGCTTATGGCAGCTTCGTAGTAACCATCCTTGCCGGCTATGTTGAGCGAGCGTATGTTGATGCCCAAGTGGCTGGAGATGGCGTGGGTGAGCTGCTCAATCACGCCGGGGCCTTTGTCCATACCCGTAATCTTCAGGTCGGCCACAAAGTTGCCCACGCCGGTATATACCCACTCGGCCTTCATTACCCGGTAGCCGTAGTTGGCCATCAGGTGGCCCGAGTTGGGGCAGTTGATGCGGTGAATTTTCAGGCCCGCATTGGCTGTCAGGTACGCAAATACCTGATCGCCCGGCAGCGGATTGCAGCAGGTGGCCAATGAAAAGTCGTATTGATCTGCCGGTTCGCCATTGATCAGCAGACGGGGCTTGATGCTGCCCGTAGTGGGCTTGCCGGGAGTAGGTCTCAGGCCCCCGTCCGACGGGGGTTGGTCGGCTGAGGGCTTTACTGCCGGCGTCAATCGGCCGTGATCGACCTGGAATTTTTTAAAAATATCGGCTATCGTAATTTCTCCTTCTGCAATGAAGAAGTACAAGTCGATGGCGCTCGTCAGGTTGTACGTTTTCAACAGCAGGTTGATGGCCTCTTCGGTATGCTCCAGCTTGGCGTTTTTAAACTTTCGCTCCAGCGCCTCCCGGCCCAGTTCGCCCTTTCGCTTGCGTTCTTCGCGCATGGCCGTCCTGATCTTCGACTTGGCTTTGCCGGTGGTCACCATTTTCAGCCAGTTCTCGTTTGGCTTTTGGTTGCGATGCGTAACCACGTTGATCTGGTCGCCATTTTCGAGCACATAGCTCATGGGCACCAGCTTGTTGTTGATGTGTATCGAAAGGCAATGATACCCTACATCCGAGTGAATGTGGAAGGCAAAGTCGAGGGCCGTCGCCCCTTTGGGCAGTATGCGCATATCGCCCTTGGGCGTATACACATACACCTCCTCGTTGAAGAGGTTGTTGGAGCGAAAATCACCTATAAACTGCACCGGATCGCTGGTGGGGTCTTCGAGGGTCTCCCGCACGCTGTCGAGCCAGCGTTCGTACACATCCTGCTGGCCGTTTACGCCCTTGTATTTCCAGTGGGCAGCAAAGCCCCGCTCGGCAATCTCGTCCATGCGCTCTGTGCGTATCTGCACCTCTACAAAGCGCCCTTTGGGGCCGATGACCGTGGTATGCAACGACTCGTAGCCGTTCGATTTGGGCACTGTTATCCAGTCTTTCAACCGCTCGGGTATGGGGCGGTGTACGTCTGTTACGACGCTGTAGGCCTGCCAGCACATCATGCGTTCCTGCCGGGCCGGCACGTCCAGTACAATGCGCACCGCAAAGAGGTCGTATATCTCGTCAAAAGATACCTGCTTGCTCCTCAGCTTGTTGTAAATGGAATAAATAGACTTTGGCCGCCCAAAAATTTTATACGGCACGTTCAGCTCGTCGAGCTGACTGAGCAGCGGCGTTATAAACTCATTGATATACTTCTCGCGGCTGCGTTTGGTTTCTTTCAGCTTTTGGGCTACATCAAAGTAATTGTCGGGGTCTGTAATCTTCATGCACAGGTCCAGAAACTCCGTCCGGAAGGCGTAAAGCCCCAGCCGGTGGGCCAGCGGCGCGTAAATGTAGCTCGTCTCGGCGGCTATCTTGAGCTGCTTATGTTGGGGCATCGAGCCCAGGGTGCGCATATTGTGCAGGCGGTCGGCCATCTTGATGAGCACCACCCGCACATCCTCTACCAGCGTCGACAGCACTTTCTTGAAGTTTTCTGCCTGGGGGCTGTCGCTGTTGTAGGCGCTGTCTAATTTCGTCAGGCCGTCTACGATCTTGGCCACCCGACTCCCAAACTGCCGCTCTATGTCCGTCAGCGTTATGTTCGTATCCTCCACCACATCGTGCAGCAGGGCGCATACCACTGCGGTAGCGCCCAGCCCAATTTCCTCCGAGCATATACGGGCTACCGCTATGGGGTGCAAAATATAGGGCTCCCCCGACTTGCGGCGTTGCTCGCTATGCGCCTGCACCGCCAACTCGTAAGCCTGTCGGATCATTCGCCGGTCTTCGGGCTCCAACGGGGTTTTTATAGAGCGCAACAGCTTTCTGTAAGCGCTCTGTATCAGTTTCCGTTCTTCTTCGTCATGCATAATGTTTAGTACGGCCGTCATGGTTCTCCTTACTTTTGTCTTCTGTCACTACCCACAGTCTAACCAACTTGCGCCATCCGTTCGTTGCCTGCGCGTTTTCCTGTTGTCCGCCGTTTATCAGGCTCGTTCACTCAAGCCTTAGGGTAATGAGCAAATATACGAAATTCCGGTAAATCGCGCCCGGTCAAGCCCAAAAATCAGAAATTTCGCGCCCCAACCTCGGCCCACGTCGCTGCGGAGCCGCGTGAGGGGGTGCAGCGGTATGGCCATCTGCGCTGCGGCCCTTAAAGGACGCGGGGCAGATGGCCATAAGAGCGGAACACCCGACCCCGCGCGCCTGCCTTTCGCGTTTGCGCCCCAAGGCGCCGGCGGGTGTTTGCGCGCGGGGGCACGCCCTCGACCTTTATCCTCAAAGGGCCTTCCCCGGATGGCATCCTGCGCGGTTGTCACCACGGGCGGGGCCGTTACGCTGCATGCCCGTCTCTGCGCTCTTTCGGGTAAAAAACTCCGCATTGCTATACCGGGCCGCCACCTCTGCCAGTCGGCCAACACCTGCCGCCGCGCCGACCTTAGCCAGCTCAAATGCCTCCAATGCGGAACCTAAAAATAAATTTGTGCGTTTTACGGGAAACGCACTATCTTTGCAGCGCTTTTTTTTGACCGGTTCAGATTTCGGGCTCTTTGCCCTGCTTTCAGCCCGGTTTTCAAAGCCATTCATGCGGGTGTGGCGAAATTGGTAGACGTGCCAGACTTAGGATCTGGTGCCGCAAGGCGTGGGGGTTCGAGTCCCTCCACCCGCACTCAATAAAACCTAGGTCTCTATATAACAAATAGCTGATAGGCAGGGTTTTGATTTATCTATAGCATATATCAATTTTTTTGTATGTCCAAAATCGTCCGGGAAGACCGCGATGCCCTCAATGC
>CAYOTJ010000448.1:0-3623 GCA_964406855.1 uncultured Saprospiraceae bacterium | reverse complement strand
CTGGGTCAAAGCCAAATTCCCTGCCGAAACAGCAAGCCTATATGAAGACGGCGCCGTCTTAAGGCTATTTAGTGAGCGCTTAGTTCGGAGTTTTAGAAATAACCCAGAAGATTTGATCGCCCTTGCCGATGCAATTGCGCTCCGGAATGCCTACACGTATGATGGAGCTTTATCATCGAAAGAAAGAAAGGCAAATAAAGATGATGCCATGAGACGAATATACCGTATTATGAAGAATGGCAGGTTGCAGTATTTGTCGCTGGACTTTGAGAACGGCCTGTTTGAGGTATGTGACCATTCCGGTCGGCACTTAGGAGCATGGAATTTTACAGGCGAGCAGAAAGAGAAAGCTGATCCTTCTGGCAAACATGATTTGAAATCTTTACAGCAATGATTATCAATGTTTACGAGTGGCTTTTGTATTATTATCATTGTTGCGTAAACGCCCCCGGATACCGCAACCCCCGCAAATCCCCCGTATGCTCCAGCAACTCCTTCAGCCCCTTCTCCGTGAGCGAAGGCGCCAGATAGCCCAGTATGAGGCGGGCGTAAAAATCGGTGAGCACTTCAGGAGGCGTATCCTCGGGGAAGTGGATGGCAGCGTCTATGACCCAGGAGTTGCCTAAGATGATCATTTGCAGGGTTACTACATCAAATTGGCCGGGTACCCGCTCGGTCTTGAGGTACCCCAACTGCTGAAGAACGCTGTTGAAAAAGGCAAACTCCTGCATCCGCACATTCACTAAGTTGCGGAAGTGTTCGAGGATAGCAGGAACGCGCCGCCCAACCTGGGCAAAGTCGAGCAGAATAAACCGATACCGGTACATAATGCCGCAGGTGAGCCGCACACTCTCAAAAACAACGCCCATATCAAGGGCAGCCGGGTTGAGGGCAGCCAGCATGCCGTTGACCTCTGCCACTAAGTTGTGGTAGAGCTGCTGAATGATGGCGTCGGTATTTTTGAAGTGATACGTGAGGTTGCCCGCGCTCATATCCAGCGCGCCCGCTATAGAGCGTATGCTTACGCTGCCAATCCCATCCTGATTGAGCTGCCGGAGCGCCTCCGCAAGTATCTTGTCTTTTGTGGTGCTCATTGGGCAAAGGTAAAAAAAAATTAGTACAGTTGTACTATGGTTTGAAAAAAAGTTAGTACATTTGTACTAATTTAGTGGACGGGGTCAAAAACCGGCCCTAAAGAAGCAAAAACATATTCTTCATATTCATCTGCTATAGTGCTCCAAGCCAAGATGCACAAATCTTGGCTTGGAGAACTACAAAATCACCCGACTTATGAAAGTCAGATTGGATAAAAAAGAAGAGGCGCCCCATCACGAGCCGGATGCAGCCCACAAAATGATGGAGTGGACGGGGAAATCCTACCGCTCCTTTCAGGATTACGTTGCCTTTCGCGACGACGATCCTACCTGGATGCTGGGCTACAAGCTGTTCCTGCGCTTTGTAGGCATTGTGTTCATGATTGTCTTGTCGCCTTTCCTGATCATTGGTCTGACGATAGCGTTTGCCGCTGTTTTTTAGCCGCATGAGCGGCTTTTTTCTGCTTCGGCCTGCGGCGGCGCCCTTGTTTTATGGCAGCGCCCTGCTCTTTGTAGCGCACCAGCTTTGCCAAAAAGTGGCGCACTGCCCGCTGCCGTGGGCCGATGCTTACCTCGATAATCTGTTGTGTATGCCCTTGCTGCTGCATGGACTGCGTTTAGAGCGCGCGCTGCTGTGGGGGCGTAGCGCGCCCTTGTCGGGAGCGGAAATAACCATCGCTACGATCTTGGTAGCAGCGGTATCCGAGGCGGTATTCCCGCACTGGTCGGCGCAGTTTACCCCCGATGTCTTCGATCTGCCCGCCTATGCGCTTGGGGGGCTGATGTATTGGCGTTGGGGGCAGCTTATAGTTCTCTAAGTCAAGATTTACAAATCTTGGCTTGGAGAACTATAATTATCTTCGGCTACCCAGGCTTCAATAGGCTTGCCTTCTATTTCTACGGCTTCCAGCACAGGCGCCTTACCCAGCGGCACGCGTACTACGGCATACACCTTTTTGTCGGTCTGCCGGAGGGTTTCATTGTACAGCTTTTCCACCTTGGGCGCTTTGTCTTCGGGCAGGTAGTAGCGCTCGAAGGGAAAGCTGACCGTAGCGCGCTGGTTTTCTGAGTCGAAGTGTCGTATGCGCACTTCCAGATAGGGAATGTCGTCGGGTTGGGGCTTCCCGTAGAGACTGCTGAGCACGGCATAGCCGTCGTGGTCTACATAAAAATAGGCATAAGCCGTTTGGCCCGGCGCCCAGGCTTCGCCGTAGCTCGGCGTCACCTCAACGTCTTTAAAACTGAGCTGAATGTACTTGCCCCGCATGGCGTCGTTGGGGTCTACGGGCGCGCAGCGAAACCGGTAGGCCTTGCCCTCGCGCAGCGTATGCTCGCTTTGCAGGATAACCCGGCCCATAAAACCCAATTGGAGCAGCGCCGTAGCGATGAAGCCGTACAGCAGCCACTTGGAAGCGTTGGCATTAGTCATTTTTCTGGCGTTTTTGAATCATGCGGTAATTGGCAAAAAAGAAAGCTAAGCCCATTGCTACAAACAGCATCCCACGGGCCACAAACGACATGTCCACGTCAAAAAAGCGCAGCGTAATGAGCAGGCATATCGTGAGCAGCCCCGCATTGAGGTAGCCTAAGTGCGTCTGCTGAGCGCCCCGCCGCAAAAGCAGTAAGCCCAGCGCCAACAGCAGCAGGTTTATCCCTACCACGGCAACCATTGGCGCCGCCTGCCCGATAAAGAACAGCAGGTTCGCACCCAAAACAGCCCCGTCAAGCGGATCGATCTCAGCAAGGCTGAGCCCCCGGTTTTTCCACCAGGCCAGCGCTGCCACAGCCCCCAGCAAGCCCATCGCCAGCAGCCACTCGCGCCCCGACCAGGCCAGCGGGTACTGCTGGAAGTTGTCCCAGTACCAGTGAAAACTTAGCCAGTAGAGAATAAACAACCCGCCCAGCGCTCCCAGTACGGCGTAGCCATTGGCAATGCCGCTGTAGCCCGCCATAAACGCGCTTCGGCCCAGCAGCAAAAAAGCCCCAAAAAGATTCAGATACGCCGGCATCATCCAGGCTCCCTGCCCGTCGGTAAGCGTGCCCAGCGCAATGGTCACGGATAGCGGCAGCACCCAGTGGTGATAGCGCGCAAACAAGCTGTCGGGCTGCCGGGCAACTAACCGCAGGTAAAAAGGCAAGCCCCCCGCCAGCAGCAGCCAGTAATAAAGGTGCGTCTCCGACCCATCATCCCACCCTTCAAAGTAGCCGCCCTGCATCACCATCCAGGCAGCGCCGATCCAGTACAGCAACGAAGCCATACCCGAACGCATGACCCACATCAGGGGCCAGGCCAATATCAGCCAGGTGAGCAGAAAAGCCGACAATGAACCTTCAAGGTGGTAAATCTGACTGACGAGCCCCAAACAGCCCCCCAGCGCCAGCGTAATGTAGGTAGCCGCGCCTTCGCGCCAGGCCGGCTCATCCAACCGCCGCCGGATCACATAGGCCCCCGCCGCATAGCCCACAAGCAGCGGCAGCAGCGCAAAGCCCGTCTTCACCATGCGGGGAAACTGATCCCAGTTGTGGGCC
>CAYOTJ010000447.1:0-3627 GCA_964406855.1 uncultured Saprospiraceae bacterium | reverse complement strand
GGCAATAAACTGCGTATCTTTGCCCGGCAAATGAAAACAAACAGAAAGCATGCAAACAGAAGAAGTGCGCCCGGAGATATTGCGCCCGGAAGAAGTAGCGCCGGCCATTCAGGAGTTGTTCGGGTATCCGGTTTTATTAGAGGGCATGCGTTCCTTTTTGCCTACTGCGCTCTACAATCAGGTAGAGCACGCCAAAGACGACGTCCGGACGGTAGATGATTTTCAGGCAAAAATCATCTGGCCCATCCTGAAAATGATCGAACAGGCCAGCATTACCCGGCTCACGGCTTCGGGCTTGGAGGGCTTGCAGCCCGAGGGCCGCTACCTGTTTATTTCCAACCACCGCGACATTGTGCTCGATTCGGCCTACCTCAATACGGTGCTTTTTGAAAATGGCTACCCCACCAGTCAGATTGCCATTGGCGACAACCTGATGCGGCATCGGATATCCGAACTCATCTTCAAGCTGAACAAAAGTTTTGTGGTCAGGCGCAGCGGCACGCCTATGGAATTGTATCGCTATTCGGTGCTGCTGTCGGAGTACATCCACGGCCAGATCAGCAGCGGGGCTGGCTCGGTATGGATTGCCCAGCGCGAAGGGCGCGCCAAAGACGGCGACGACCGCACCCAAACCGGCCTGCTGAAAATGCTGAGCCTCAGCGGCCAGTCGGCAGGCATTCGGGCACACTTCGACACCCTGCAACTGCGCCCCGTAACCATCTCTTACGAATACGACCCCTGCGACTTGCTCAAAACCTTAGAGTACTTGAAAAAACGCGAAAACCCCGACTATAAAAAGCCCTTTGAAGAAGACCTTCAACACATGATTACCGGCCTGCGCGGCCCCAAGGGAAGGGTACACTTCCACTTTGGCGACCCGCTGGGGGCCGCCCTCGATGCATTAGACGCCCAGCCCAACCCCAAAAAGCAGTTAGAAGCCTTGTCGGGTATCATCGATCAGGCCATCCACCGCCACTATGCCCTGCACGCCGTCAATTATGTGGCCAACGACTGGCTGCACGGCGCCAACGAGGCTGCAAGTCGCTTCCCCGAAGCGGAAATAGCCCGGGCCGCCGACTACCTCAACAGCAAGCTGGCCCAACTGCCGGCCGACGCCGACCACGAAGCAGGCCGGGCCTACTTCCTGGGTATGTACGCCAACCCCCTGCGCAACCACCGGGCCGCCCTCGACGCATCGGGCCAAAGGCAACCCTAAGTACGTCAAAAACATTGCCGTCCTCCATCACGTCCTTAACCAATGATATATAATATGGAAACCGTTCTTTACCGCCGGGAAGGCGCCGTGGCCTGGATCACCCTCAACCGGCCCGAGAAATACAATAGCTTCAACCGGGAGATGGCTTTGGCCCTACAGGCGGCCCTCGACCAGGCCGCTGCCGACGACGAGGTGCGCGCCGTATGCCTCACGGGCGCCGGCAAGGCGTTCTGCGCCGGCCAGGACTTAGCCGAGGTGCTCACCCTCGACGACAATGGCTTGTCGATCATCCTGCTGGAGCAGCTCAACCCCGTTGTGGAGCGCATCGCCCGCCTCGATAAGCCCGTCGTATGCGCCGTCAATGGCGTAGCGGCAGGCGCCGGCGCCAATGTGGCCTTGGCCTGCGACCTCACCTTAGCGGCCGAATCGGCGGCTTTTATTCAGGCGTTTAGCAAAATCGGGCTCATCCCCGATAGCGGCGGCACCTTTACCCTGCCCCGATTGGTGGGGCTCCAGCGGGCTACCGCCCTGATGATGCTGGGCGACAAGCTGCCTGCGGCCGAAGCGGCGGCTATGGGGATGATCTATCAGGTATGCCCCGACGCCGAATTGACGGATCGCGCAGGGGCCTTGGCCGCGCGGTTAGCCGCTATGCCCACCCGCGCCTTGGCGCTCGCCAAGCAGGCGCTTCGGCAGTCGGCCGTCAATGACCTGACTACCCAGCTTGCCGTAGAGGAGAAGCTCCAGTCTATAGCCGGCAAAACGCACGACTACAAAGAGGGCGTAGCCGCTTTTGTAGAGAAGCGCGCACCCGAATTTAAAGGAAAATAAACCTCCGGATAATCGGCTCTTTCAGGGTCTAAAAAACTAATAATCAACAGACTGTTGCACAGGCGCCGCATCTGGCGTCGTAAATAACGCCAGGAAAGTATTGCGCAGCATTGCAGAGGCGCGTATCTTTGCTGGCGTTTTTTAATTCACTTTAGTACTTGACGTACCATAACATGACGCGTAGGATAATCCTCAAGGCTGGTCTGCCATATCCGAGCGCACGACGTAGTGAACGCCGTCGCCCGCAAGGGCGCGTTATGGTCATATAATCCCGAGGGGGAAAGCCTCGTTTGCGTTTTCCTCTTGCTTCCGCCCGAAGGGCTCCGTTCATTTACCCCTTTTCGATCTAACAAGTTTGGGCAGCCTGAATAGGCTTTTCTCGTACGCTAATCAGAACATGCAACAGATCACGATTGACGTTACCAATGCTTCGCACGCCGGATATGCGGAGTCTATCTGTCGGCTGATGGCCGAATCGGCTAAAGCGCGGGGCACGGGCATAGCCGAGCGCGACCCCGCCTATGTGCGCAGCAAAATTGTAGACGGCAAGGCCGTCATTGCCTTCGTCGACGGGCAATTGGCGGGCTTTTGTTATATCGAAACCTGGAGCCACGGTCGGTATGTGGCCAACTCAGGCCTCATCGTATCGCCCGACTTTCGGCGGCTGGGACTGGCCCGCTCCATCAAAGAGCGCATTTTCCAGCTCTCCCGGGATAAATACCCCGATGCGCGCATCTTTGGCATCACCACCAGCCTACCCGTTATGCGCATCAATACCGCTCTTGGCTATGCGCCCGTGACCTTCTCAGAGCTCACCCAGGACGAAGCCTTTTGGGATGGCTGCCGGTCGTGCCCCAACTACGACGTCCTCCAGCGCAATCAGCGCCGCATGTGCCTGTGTACGGCCATGCTGGCCCCTTCCAAAAATGAGCTGGAAGCCATGAAATATGACCTGACCGAGATGATCCTCGGGCAATAATTTTTTTAGCTATGCGCAGGCGCCGGTCAGCTTGGCGTACTGCGGCAAAGAAAAACCAATGAACGACAATCGCAAGGTAGTTTTAGCCTATAGCGGCGGGCTCGACACCTCTTTTTGTATTAAGTACCTCACTCAGGAGAAAGGCTTAGAAGTACACGCCCTCACCGTCGATACCGGCGGCTTCAGCGCCGAAGAGCTAAATGCTATGCGCGAGCGCGCCTTGGCGTTGGGCGCCGCATCCTTTGAAGCCGTCGACGTCACGCGCCGCTTTTACGACGAATGCCTCCGCTACCTTATCTATGGCAATGCCCTGCGCTATCAGACTTACCCGCTTTCCGTAAGCGCTGAGCGCGTATTTCAGGCCCTCGAAACGGCGCGCTATGCCCGCTCCATCGGCGCCGGCGCGCTGGCCCACGGCAGTACGGGCGCCGGCAACGACCAGGTGCGCTTCGACCTGACGTTTACCATCCTGGCCCCCGAAATGACCATCATCACCCCCATCCGCGACCTAAGGCTCAGCCGCCAGGAAGAGGTTGACTATTTAGCAAAACACGGCTTTGCCTGGCCGGAGAAAAAAGGGAAATACTCCATCAACCAGGGG
>CAYOTJ010000446.1:0-3630 GCA_964406855.1 uncultured Saprospiraceae bacterium | reverse complement strand
AACGGAAAAACGCCGATCTGAAACATCATCCCCGTCAGCGCATGAAAAACGATCACCGACAGGTAAGCCAGCGCCCGGCTGCGCCGCCAGCTCAGCCAGCCTACAATCGTCAGGTCGTACAACATCCCAATCCAACTGAACACATAAGGGGTGGCCTTCAACTTCAGCAGCGCCCCCACCAGCGGCAGGGCGTCGTTGGCAGGCAGCCATATCTTCAGGGGCAAGGCCTCTACCAACCAGTCGTAGTTGATCTTCGCCAAGCCCGCATACACATACACAATGGCTATTTGCAGCTTAAACATACCCACCGACCAGCGCGGCGCCTCTAAACGCCTCAGCTCGGGCCGCCGCCATACATCTACCGAAAAGCGCCGATGCGCCGGCGCCAGCGCCAGCAGCAGGCTCGCAATGCTCACAAAGTAGTAGTGGTTGAGGTAGTAGGTGAGGTCGATGAGCTCCACGTAGGTGAACGTCACAAAATACGTGATCGCCGACAGCCGGTACCACAGCCCCAGCATGATGCCCAACGCCCCCGCCAGCATCAGAGCATGCACGGCATACATACCCGCAGGCGGCAGCGCCTCTACCCACCCAAAGCCGTAGTACTTAAACGCCAGCCGGGTGTCGATAAAATGGTCTTCAATCCATCCCAAATACCAAAAACGCAGCACACTGAACACCATCACCGCGCCAAAAACAACGCGAAACGTCGCTAACGGCGCTATCGGCACAGGCTGCTCCGCATAGCTGCGCCAACGGACGAACAACGGGACGGACTGAAGACGCATGGACATACTGCAACAATATAAAACGTTGATTTTACCTATTTCGAGCCGGATGATCAGGCCAATTTGGTTTTTTAGGGTGTGCCCCCCGGCCCCTTTAGCCGTTTACGCCAGCCAAAAGCCGTCTGCCGGGGCCGGGGGTCGGGCTGTCCGCTATTATGCGCTCGTTTGCCCCGTGGAATATACGCTTCGCTATTCCACGGGGCAAACGAGCGCATACCGCTTCCATCCCTCACACGGGCATATCACCCTGTAAAACAGCTACCTATGCTACAATGGCCCCCATTCCTCAATGGACGCTAATCCCCATCCCCACTGCTGAAGGTGATGGCAATGCCCAGCAATGACGACATATCGCTTTTGAAAAAACGGGTATGCTTTTGCAGCTCGGTATGCAGGGCATCCAACTGAGGATTGTCCTCTGCGGCCAGCGCCGCCAACGGCCGATCGGCGGGTACGGCATCCAAGGCCGCCATTACGTTTTGCCATTGGGCCTCGGTAAGGGCTGTCAGCTCTGGGCCGCCCGCTACGCTGTTCAGATAGTCTTTAAAGCTGAGCCCTGCAACCCCATTGGCGCCCTGCCCGTAGTATATGGCTTCCACGGCCTTCAAATGGGCCTTGAGGGTAGCCAGCGAGACGCCCGAATAGTAGGCTTCAACCAATTGCGGCTCGGGCTGGGTCTGCCCCGGACGCTTGCCGGCGGGCAACCCTACCTTAAAGTTTTTGCAGCTTTCAAAGCTTTTGACAAACTCGTTGTACAGCACAGAAATGGAACTGCCCGCATCCGTGCCCTTATTTGCCGTAAACTCGGCCCGATAGGCGCCCCATTCCGCCACTACCGCATCGATGCGGCTCGTCAGGTTGGCCGTTAGGGCATTGAGGTAATCGCGGCGCGACCCCGAACCGGCAAAGGCGGCCGCCACCTCTTCTGCCGAAGCGCCATTGAGGCCAAAGAGCAGATACTCAATGGCCAAAAAGCCCCGGGCGTCGCGATCGAAGTTGTTCAGGGAGTTGTCGTTGGCGGCTATAGCGGCTTCTATTTTGCTCTCCGAAGCCGGAAAGGTACCGACCTCCTCTATCAGCCCCTTGCGAATGCCAGATTCGCCCGCCGGGCCAAAATTGTAGCCGTTGGCCCCCTGCCAGGTCGTGTAGGCCCGTATCCAAGCCTGCCGCGCTTCGGTCAGCGCAACTGCCGAAGGCGTTACCGTAAAGGCGTCGACTTTTTGTTTCAACACTTCGGCCTCAGCGCTCAGGGCTTCATAGGCCGGCACAATGAGGTTTTGCGCATAGTGCGTCAGCAACCCTTGGCGGTCAAAGTCGGCGGGCTTATTATCGTCGTCGCCGCAGCCGGCTAAAAAAACTACCGCCGCCAGGGCCGGTAAAAGTGGGTATTGCCTAAACTTCATGGTTGTTGAACTTAACAACAGGCGCCGGCCGTAGCCGGCGCCTGCGGGAATATGCAGGTAAAAACCAATAGATTTGTTCAGCGGGGTCGCAAACGAGCGAAAGCGCAGCCATTTTACGATCCCACTGAACAAGTACAAAACAGGCTATCTGCCCTGCTCTGCTACCCAGTTTTTGCGGAAGTCTTCGATCTCCTGGGTCGAAAAGCCGTAGATGCCCTTCAGCTTGTCTATGGCTTCGGTGAGCTTGGGCAGTTCGTTCACGGGGTCGGTGGCAAACTTATACAAAGTCGGCATCCCACCCTGGGGGGCGTTCAGCAAGGTCAGCACCTCATCGATCTCCGCATCGGTGATGGTTTTGCGACTCAGCGTGCGCCAGCCTTGAATGAACCCTACAGCTTCGCTACACGAATGCAGCGCGCCGGCCTTTTGGCTATCGGTGGGGTTGGTAGCGCTCAGGGCCGAGATGACCGAATGGCAATAGTTGATGATGGTAGCGGCATTGGCCTTTTCCCAGTTTTCTAATATGGCTTCCAACGCCTCTTCCTGCTCTTCTTTATAGTCGTCGCCGGCTTTTACGGCCGCCTGCAACTTGATGAAGTTGTCGCGGATGGTTGTGTACAGGCCACTGCCGTCGTTTTTATCGCGCCGGGCGGCATAGCCGGCCAAAAACTTGTCGGGGGTCGCCGTACTGGCCGCGTTATTGGTATTGGGGAAGCTCGGCGGCGCCCCAAAAACGCTCGCCATCTGGTCTACTTCGGCCGGCGTAAGGCCATCCTGAGTCAGCGCCAGCGCATGGTTGTATAAGGCTGCCCCAAAGAGGCCTTTTTCTACCATTTGCTCCAATTCCAACCCGTTTTCATCAAACAGATAGCTGCCGTATACGCCGCCCTGTCCACCCGCGGGCGCGCCAGGCGTGTAGGCGCCGCCGCTGGCCTTGGCCAATTCGTCGAGCCAGTTGCCAACGCCGTCAATCTGGCTGCGGTAGTAGGGCGTAGAGATGCTGTACAGCGATGGAGCCCCCGTTACAAAAAGATCGTGCAGGGTGGTAAAATCAAGCGTCACACCGCTGACCCGGCCCTTTTTTATTTCCGTTACCAATTGCTCCAACTGGTTGCGTACAGCCGCCTGGGTAGCCGTATTGGCCGCAAAAGCGGCGCCATCATAACTGCCGGGAATGGTCAAAGGCTCTCTTTCATCTTTGCCGCAACCCATTAGGGCTACAACGGCCAAAAGAGCGAGCAAAACAAAACGATCTGCAATGGTTTTCATACGTTGGTGAAGTTTACTGTGCTTGATACTTTCATTTGGCAGGGCAAAAATAGCTCCTGATCATTTATTTAGACTAAATCCAAAGTAAAGAGAAAGTCATTTTCTTTGGACTCAGTCTAAATAACACCCCAAAAGTAAAGCTCGCTTTGCGGGTCTGCGCGGCCTTACCT
>CAYOTJ010000445.1:0-3631 GCA_964406855.1 uncultured Saprospiraceae bacterium | reverse complement strand
CATTATGATTGTGGCCATAGGGTTGCTGACGTACTTTCTGGTAGGATTTAATCTGATGTACCCGGGTACCAACGCAGGCGGCTTTTTTGGCTTCAGTGGTTTTGGCCTGAGTATGCCTGCCGGCGCGGCCGGCGCCATCGAGTACGCTTCCGGTAAGTACACCTACTGGACGGATTTTATCTTCCAGGGTATGTTTGCGGCCACGGCGGCAACCATTGTCTCGGGGGCGGTAGCCGAGCGCATTAAGCTCAACGCCTTCCTGATATTTGCCACCATTTTTGTGGCCATCAGTTACCCCATTACCGGCATGTGGAAGTGGGGCGGCGGCTGGCTCAATGCAGCCGGCTTCTACGATTTTGCCGGCTCTACGCTGGTGCACTCGGTAGGCGGGTGGGCCGCGCTGGCAGCCGTGCTGGTGCTGGGGCCGCGTACGGGCAAGTACTTATCGGGGGGGCGCATCAAGCCCATTCCGGGGCATAGCCTGCCGCTGGCCACCATTGGCGTGTTACTTTTATGGTTTGGTTGGTTTGGTTTTAACGGAGGCTCGGTGCTCAGCGCGGATCCGGTAGCGGTATCGCTGGTATTCGTCACCACCAGTCTGGCTGCCGCAGCCGGCGCGGTGGGCGCCTTCTTCGTCTCCTACCTCAAGTTTAAGACCCACGACCTCTCTATGGTGCTCAACGGCATCTTAGGCGGGTTGGTGGGCATCACGGCAGGAGCCGACCAAATGTCGCCGGCCGACGCCATCTATATAGGCCTTATTTCGGGGGCCATCATCCCCTTTGCCGTCGTTTTCTTCGACCGCATCAAGATCGACGATCCGGTGGGCGCTACCTCGGTACACCTCGTATGCGGGGTGTGGGGCACGCTGGCCGTGGGCATCTTCGGCAAGATGGGCGGCCTCAATCAACTCTGGATTCAGTTGTACGGCACGCTGGCCGTAGGCGCCTTCACATTCCTGTTTGCCTTTGGCCTGATGTACCTGCTGAAAGTGACGATGGGCATCCGGGTGTCGGTGGAAGAAGAACTGACGGGCCTCGATCGGGGCGAGCACGACATGGAAGCTTACAGCGAGTCGGTAGAAGAAACCTCCATTTACCATCAAATGGCATAGCCAACAAGCGGCATAACTGCCACATAGTCAAAGTATATCGCGCGTCGGCGGGTTTTGTGTACAAGAGGTGCGGATAAAACCAGCGATCTATGTACAAAACCTGCCGACGCAAACGATAAAAAAAAGCCCCGATGCGCGGCAACGCATCGAGGCCAGCGGAGAGGACGGTAAACCGCCCACTCATAAATCGCAAGGGCAAAGGTAAAGCATATTGGCGACAAATGCAAAACACGGGGCCATTCGGCATCCGGTTTTTGCAGCCGCCGCCAAAGCTGCAAGTCCTCCGGTTTACTCCTTCCGCGAACTTGGATTTACTTCAATTCGCTAACTCAAAACTGGACTTGTATGCAAAAGCTGCGCTACACTTTGCTCAGCGCCTTGGCGCTATTGGTCATTACATCCGGGGCAAAGGCCCAGGATATGGCAGCGGTGAACCCCGCCGTCGTTACCGCCTCAGGCGCGACGCCGGCCGGCCCTGCCCTTGAAACGACAGAAACGGAATCAGCAGCAGAAGAAGAGACCGAATCTCCGCTATCGCTGTCGGGCTATGTTGATGCCTACTACATGTACAACTTCAACGAGACGGGCTTTCCCACCAGCTTTACGAGTATGCACAACTCTTTTACGCTGGGCATGGCCAACTTAGTGCTGGCTAAGCAGGGCAAAAAGGTGGGCTTTATGGCCGACCTCGGCTTTGGCCCCCGCGCCGACGCCGCCAACGGCTATCTCACCTCCGAGGGCGGCCTTACGTCGCTGAGCCTCATCAAGCAGTTGTACGTGACTTATGCGCCGGCCGACTGGCTGACGCTG
This sequence comes from uncultured Saprospiraceae bacterium, assembly GCA_964406855.1. Taxonomy (GTDB): domain Bacteria; phylum Bacteroidota; class Bacteroidia; order Chitinophagales; family Saprospiraceae; genus JAUMBM01. The sequence goes on along the minus strand of CAYOTJ010000445.1, from coordinate 1,707 downwards.
ACGGCAGGCAACTTTGCCACCTTCGTGGGCTATGAAGTCATCGACGCTCCGGTCAACCTCAACTACTCCACAAGCTACCTGTTCAGCTATGGCCCCTTCTACCATACCGGGGTGAAGGCCAACATCAGCTTGTCGGATAAATTGGGGCTGTTGGTAGGGGTGTTCAACGACACCGATACCAAAATTGACGTAGCCTTCGGCAAGCACGTGGGCGCCCAGTTGTCGTATGCCGGCGATAAAATTTCGGCCTACCTCAACTACCTTGGCGGCCGCCATGCCGACGCCTCCGACGGCTCGCCGGAGTTGTTCAGCCATCAGCTCGACCTTACGGCTACTATGGCCGTGAACGGTAAGCTCAACTTAGGCCTCAACAGCGCCCTGCGCGACTTTCACCCTGCCGAGGGCGAAGACCGCATGTGGTTCGGTACGGCCCTGTACGCCAACTACGCCGTCTCAGACGCTTTCCTGCTGGCATTCCGCGGCGAATACATGAACGATATGGACGGTATCATCTTGGGCGCCGCCGACAACAGCATCCTTTCGGCTACCCTGTCGGCCAACCTCAAGGTGGGCAACCTGACGTTCATTCCCGAGTTCCGCATCGACAATACCAGCGAGGATGTCTTCTTCGACAAAGACGGCAAACCCACTGCCGCCAACCCGGCCATCCTTACTGCCGTAGTGTACAGCTTTTAGCGCCTGCCCCCCCCCGGACAAGGGATGGGAGCGGTATGGCGACCCGACCCAAGGAGGGGCGCCATAAGAGCGGACAGCCCGGCGCCGCCCGTGTCGGACATCAGCAGTAGATGTTATGCGGCGTGGCCCCAAAAAAAGAAGAGAATTGATTAACAACCAACAAATTTTCGTTTTATCATGGCAAAGTTTAAGCTAGAGTACATCTGGTTGGATGGTTACAAACCCACGCAAAGCCTGCGTAGTAAGACCAGGATTGAGAAGGATTTCAGCGGCAAGCTCGAAGACTGCCCCATGTGGTCGTTCGACGGCAGCTCTACGGAGCAGGCGCCGGGCAACTCTTCCGATTGCCTGCTCCAGCCGGTGGCCATTTTCCCCGATCCGGCGCGCAAGAGCGCCTTCTTAGTGATGTGCGAGGTACTCAATGCCGACGGCACGCCCCACGAGAGCAACGGCCGCGCTACCATCGCCGACGACGACAACGACTTCTGGTTTGGCTTTGAGCAGGAGTACTTCCTCTGGGACCTCGAAACCAACAAGCCGCTGGGCTTCCCCGCTTCGGGTTTTCCCGCCCCGCAGGGGCCGTATTACTGCTCGGTAGGCGCCGGCAAAGCCTATGGCCGCGAGATCATCGAGGAGCACCTCGACATTTGCCTCGACGCGGGCATCAACGTAGAGGGCATCAACGCCGAAGTGGCCCCCGGGCAGTGGGAGTTTCAGGTGTTTGCCAAGGGCGCCAAGGCCGCCGGCGATCAGGTGTGGGTAGCGCGCTACCTGCTGGAGCGCACCGCCGAGAAGTACGGCGTGGGCATCAACTGGCACTGCAAGCCGATATCGGGCGACTGGAACGGCTCGGGCATGCACGCCAACTTCTCCAACAGCGTCCTGCGCAGCTGCGGCAGCAAAGAGATGTACACAGAAATTCTGGAGGCTTTCCGCCCCGTCACCAAGGATCACATTGCGGTGTATGGCGCCGACAATCACCTGCGCCTGACGGGCAAGCACGAAACGCAA
>CAYOTJ010000444.1:0-3647 GCA_964406855.1 uncultured Saprospiraceae bacterium | reverse complement strand
CTATGTGGATATGCAGTTGGATGGCGGTCTGGGCGATGTCGTTTACTTTGACTCCGTATTATACGAAGGACGGACGACGTTGAGCAACCTGGAAGCCATCTACGCCGAAAACGGAAGGGACTGGTGGGTGCTGCAACCCATAGAGAATGACAGTATGATGCTCATATACCGGATTGGAGAAAATGGAATAGCGCGATTTCCTGACCAGAATGCTACTGGGTCAGGAGGGGGGACTATGCGCATAAGCCCTGACGGAATGAAGTTGGCTTACTATGATTATTTTCTCAACTTACACGTTTATGACTTCGACCGGGCAACGGGCCAAATCAGCAACCATCAGAAGGTGACAATCTTTGATGACGCCGAAGAAATGCCGAACAACAAGTACCGCTTCGGGAGTGTGGAGTGGTCGCCGAACAGCCGGTTTATGTATGTGGCGGTGCGGGATTCGCTGTTCCAAGTGGATAGCTGGGAAGAGGATATGGACAACGGCATCCGCCTCATAGATGTGTACAACGGCACATTAGACCCATTCACGAACACCTTTTACGTTGCTACCCTTGCGCCCGACTGTAAAATTTACATCTGTAGTACCAGTGGGAACCTAACCTACCACATCATCCGACAGCCCGATGAATTAGGTATGGCCTGCGACTTCGTTCAGAACGGATTGTTACTACCACAGTATCCGGGGTCGGCCAACCTGCCCCTCTTCCCAAGGTTTCGGGTAGATGAGGCAGAAAAGTGCGACCCGACCATTACCTCCATTTTTGGAGATGCTGTCTTTTTCCGAAAGGATTTAAACGTTTTTCCCAATCCGACAACTGGCCCCTTCATCGTTGAAATTTCCGATGGCTGGGAAGGCGGCATACTCGTCGTATTCGATACCAACGGCCAAGTGGTAAAACAAATAGAAGTCCCCTACCACACCAGGCAAATGGAGCTAAATGTGCCAAACCTAATGCCCGGCGTTTACCATATAGAACTGTATCCTACTCATATCAAGCAGCAAATCTTTTATGGGGGGCGGATCGTAGTGACTAAATAAAGGGCTTGTGTCTGTGGACTGATTTTCAAAATATAGTTCTGGGCACTAAAACAAACTTTCATGAAAAATATAATGCTATTAGGCTTTTTAGCCGCGCTTGTTTTTTCAGCCTCATTGGCGCCTTATGGCGACCGCGCTCAGCGTACATAGCGGCCCGGGCTAGGGATAGGAGCGGTACCGACCAGCAGGCTCTGCCTGCGGGAGGTAATAGCGGATAGCCCGGCGCGCTCCCGGCGCGCAGCCCCCAAAAAAATCAGTCTATACGCCCAGGGCTATCCTTGGGCGCCAGGCGGTTATGAAGCGGCATCGGCTACCCCCCTTTGGCCAGCATAGCCGCGCCAAATACCCCGGCGCTGTCGCCCAGTTTGGGTCTCAGGATGGGGGTATCGAGGCGGGGGTTGAATACGAAGTGGCGCACCCGCTCGACGCCCTCGGTGTAGAGGAGGTCTATTTTGCCCAAGCCGCCGCCCAAGACGATGGCCTCGGGGTCGAGGATATTGACGAGGTTGGCTACCCCCTTGCCAAAGAAGTGCAACAGCCGCTCGACGGTAGCGGCGGCGTGGGGGTCGGTGGCCCGGTTGGCGATGATGTCGGTGAGGCGGCGCTTTTCGCCGGCCAAGCCGGCATAGTAGCGCTCTAAGGCGGGGCCGGAGATAACCGTTTCTACGCAGCCCGTGAGGCCGCAGTAGCACTTGCCGCCCGACTCGTCGAGGAACGAGTGGCCCCACTCGCCGCCTATGCCCTGCAGGCCGTCCCAGACCTTGCCATCGATAACCAAGCCGCCGCCTACGCCCGTGCCCATGATGATGCCAAACACCAGCCGGGCATTGGGCTTCACCTCCTGCACGCATCCCATGCGGGTTTCTGCCAGCGCAAAACAGTTGGCGTCGTTGGCCATAATGACGGGCACGCCCAAGCGGGCTTCGAGGGCCTCGCGCACGGGTTGGCCATTGAGCGACACGGTATTGCTGTTTTTCAGCAGCCCGGTAGGCGGGTCTATGGCGCCCGGCGTGCCTATACCCACCCGGCTGGGGCGCAGGCCGGTTTCGGCGGCCAGCATCTCCACCAAGTCGCGTATGCGATTGAGGATGTGGTCATAGCCGTATTCTTGTTCGGTGGCGATGCGCTGCCGGCTCAGCACCTGCCCGGCATCGTCGAGCACAATGCCTTCAATTTTGGTGCCGCCGAGGTCTACGCCCCAATAGGTCGTTGCCATGTTGTCCTTCTTGCTTTAGTCGGTTCTTAAATCAGCTTCTATACGTTCCCGGATGAACCCCAGCAAAAATACCAAAAAGAAGGCAGATCCGGTTTGTGTTTCCAACAGTTGCTCTACCAAAAAAGCGCTGAGGGCCACCAGTCCAAAGCCCGCCAACAGGGGGTCGCGGAAAGCCCCCCCATAGAAGAAAGGCAGCAGTATGCAGCCCCCAAACAGCAGCAGCCCCGGCCAGCCCAGCGCCGCGGCCGCCAACACCGCCTGGCTTTGGGGCATGTAGTGGGTATCGGCCAGCTCGGGGTAGTGCCGGTGCATATAGGCGCTGGTGGCGTCGCGGATGTCGCCTATGCCCACCCCCGTCCAGGGGTGCTCGCGCACCATCTGCACGCCCGCCTGTATGGTAGCCACGCGGTAGGCGTCCGACAGATCGCGCAGGTTTTCGCCCCGCCGTATCTGGTGGATGTTGTAGAGGGTATAGTTGATTTTGTTTTGCAGGGTAGGCACATAGCGCACCGCCAACCACGCCCCTATGGCCAGCGCGCCGCCTACGGCTATGGCTATGGCCCAACGCCGGGCCGCCACGGCATACCAAGCCAGCAGATAGACCGCCGCTAAGTAGAACGCCACCATGCCGCTGCGCACCGCTAAAATATGCAAAAATACCACTAAAAACAGGCCGCCCGCCGCCTGCACAGCGCGCTCTACCCCGGGGTAGCGCCAGTAGAAGCGCCGCCGCCAGAGGTCCCACCCGATGAGGGCCGCAAAGGCCGTCATAAGGCTAAAGTGAATGTGCCGACAGGGCGTGGGTATCACCTGCCCAGTCTGGTAGCTATGGGTAACCTGCTCGTAATGAACCAAGTACCACCCCAATAAATACAAGCAAACGGCCAGCAACAGCAAAAAGAAAAAGTACAACAACGACCGATACTCCCGCTGCCCAAACTGCGGCAGGGCCGCCACCGAAAAAGGCAGCAGCAAAAAAGGCAGCTTCATGCGCAGCCGGTTGACTAACCAGTCGGTATTCTCCGACCACAAGCCGCTCAGGGCATACAACACAAATACGCCCGTGAGGGCCAGCAATGCCGGCTGCCCCACAAACCGCCGCCAATGCCCCGCCAGCTCGCGGTGAAATACCGCATTGAGCGCCAACCCAATGACGCCCATGCTCAGCATCACCTTCGAAAATACCATGCCAAAAAGCATAAACAGCCAGGCCAGCAGGCAGTAGTAGTAGCGGAATTGTTCTTCTGTAATTTTGGCCATATCAACCGCTTCCCTCTCAAAACAGCTTGGAGGTTCAGCGGGTAAATATAGGGAGTTTGCAGCATTCATCTGCCCAACTATTTGGGCGTGCCCCCCGGCCCCCTTTGGCGCTATGCCCTGGCG
>CAYOTJ010000443.1:2131-3648 GCA_964406855.1 uncultured Saprospiraceae bacterium | reverse complement strand
CACATGGGCAGGGCACATTCAGCTATCCCAATGGAGATCAATATCAGGGGGGCTTTCGTCAGGGGTTGCGTCATGGTTCGGGGGCCCTCACTTACGCCAATGGCCAACGGGTGAGTGGAAACTGGATTGAGGGCGCCCTTCAGCAGGCAGCCCATGAAAATACTGCGGCGACGGGCTGTCTTTCCGGCGACTGCCAAAATGGCTATGGCGTTTATGTCTTCCGTCAGGGCGACCGCTATACGGGGTACTTTCGCAACAATCTGCCGGATGGCAATGGCGAAGTTATTTACCAGAACGGCGAGCGCTATGTGGGCGCTATGTCGGGCGGCGCCTTTCACGGCTACGGTACTTTTTACCGAAACGACGGCCCCCCGCTGCGGGGTCAGTGGCAAAACGGCGTATTCAAAAGTCAGGAGCAGTTGGCTGTGACATCAACACCTTCGTCTCGGGCGAATCAACCTCGCGTATGGGTGCTCATTGTAGGCGTATCGGTATATCGCCACATGCCTGTACTTCGCTTTCCCGACGATGATGCGTATCGCCTTTTTGCTTTTTTCAAAAGCCCGGAGGGCGGCGCCATTCCCGACGATCAGATACAAGTGCTCATAGATGAAGACGCCACCAAAGACAATATCACCCGACAAATGCGAGAACTTTTTGGTCAGGCGGCGGCCAATGATCTCATTGTACTGTACTTCTCTGGTCATGGCTTGCCGGGCGCTTTTCTGCCCATCGACTATGACGGCCAGAACAATCAACTATTTCACACGGAAATCAAACGGCTATTAGCGTCCAGCAGAGCCAAAAACCAACTCATTTTGGCCGACGCCTGCCACTCGGGCAGCCTATTGGCGGCACGAGGTCGGCAGCCCAGCCAGGTGCTCAGCAGCTATTACGAAAACCTGGCGCGCGCGCGCCCCGGCAGCGCTCTTATCATGTCGAGCAAATCGGAGGAGACCTCTCTTGAATCAAGCGGCTTACGCCAAGGCGTATTCAGCCACTTTTTACTTCGTGGCCTCAAAGGGCAAGCTGACGCCAACGGCAATCAGATAGTAACGGTACAGGAGCTTTTTCAGTACGTGCAAGATAATGTGCGCCAATATACAGGAAGCCTTCAAAGTCCTGTTATTGAAGGAGATTTTGACCCTAATATGCCGGTGAGTGTAATTCGGTAGCGCTAATTGGCGAGCGTTGTTTTGGGGCTGCAAAACTACCTGTTCTCCAACAATGCTCTTGTTTGTCTTGGCGGTCTAAAGCGCTGTCCGTACTGTTCCCTCAGTATTTTGCAGCGAGAGAGGAAAGCTTCCAACCCGTAGCTGTGGATGTATTGGATGACGCCGCCGTGGCAGGCCGGGAAGCCCCAGCCATAAACGCTTCCGAGATTGGCTGCCTGGTTGGATTGAATGACGTTCTCCTGGCGGCACCACAACGCCTCAATGACCTGGGCAAAGAGCAGGCGCTCGCTGATCTCATGGCGCTCAAAAGCCTCGCGTGCGTTTTGAGGAAAATATTGGGGT
>CAYOTJ010000443.1:734-2121 GCA_964406855.1 uncultured Saprospiraceae bacterium | reverse complement strand
GGGTAGCTCATTCCATAGCTGGCGGCGGCCATTTTCATCATAATTGTAGAAGCCTGTCAGCTTTTGTTTGCCAGGCCGGTCGAGTTCATTGACCATTTTTTCAATGGCCGCCACCGCCGGGTGGCGTATGTATTGGCTGCCGTAATGTTCGGCTGCCTGTTGCTCATATCGCAGCGACAAGTCCAGCCCCAGTTCATCGGCTAAAGCTAAGGGGCCGCGGGGCATTCCCAGTTGTACGCCCAGATTATCGATGAGCGCAGGGGAGTAACCCTCTTGCAACAGGGTGATACCTTCCAGCAGGTAGGTGTTTTGCACACGAGCGGCGTAGAAACCCCAGTCATCCTTGACGACGATGGGTATCTTTCGGATGGCGTTGACAAAATCACAGGCTCGGGCCACGCTTTCATCAGAAGTTTTTTCGCCCCGCACAATCTCTACTAAGGGTACCTGATCGGCAGGGTGAAAAAAATGTAGGCCTATATAATTTTGAGGGCGCAGCGAGCCTTGGGCCAGGCGGGTGATGGGTATGGAGATGGTATTGCTACCCAGCAGACTATACTCGTCGAGGTGTTCCTCGGCTTCCCGCGTGACCTTCTGTTTGACGTTAGCATTTTCAAAAACGGCCTCAATGACAAGGTCGCAGTCGGCAAAGTCGCGGGCATCGTCGGTGGTTATGATGCGGCCCAGAATTTCTGCCCGTTCGCTGGGCTGGAAGGTGCCTCGTTGGATGTGTTCGTCCAGGCGTTGGCGCACATACTCCCGCCCGCGCTCGGCGATGAGCTTGCTCACATCTTTCAGTACGACCGACATTCCGCTGCGGATACAGGCAAAAGCGATGCCCGAGCCCATGAGTCCTGATCCGATGATACCTATTTTGCGGGGCCGAAACTTGCCATAGCCCTTGGGGCGATTAATGCCACGTTGTATGTCGAGGCGGTCATAATAGAACGTGCGGATCATGTTTTTACTCGCCTGGGAGCAGGCTAAAGAAGCAAATTGCCGGCTGTCGATGCGGCAGGCGGTATCGAAGTCTACTTTGGCGCCTTCGGCCAGCAGCGTCAGGATAGCCGTTTGGGCGGGGTAGTTGTCGTGGGTTTCTGCGCTGAGGGCGGCGGCCAATTCCCGGATGCGCTCGGCCATGTCGTGGTCTTTGGCATTGCCGCCGGGGATTTTGGCATTGGGGGCGTCCCAGGGGCGTCGGTATTCGCGGTTGGCCAACAGCCAGGCCTTGGCTTTGTCCATCATATCGCTGCGATTGGCGGCCAGTTCGTCGATTAGGCCGGCTTTCAGGGCTTCCTGAGGCGAGTATCGAAGCCCCTGCCGCAATATGGGGTATGCTTTCTCTATGCCCAGTAGCCACAGCAAACGCATGATGCCGCCGCCATAG
>CAYOTJ010000443.1:0-724 GCA_964406855.1 uncultured Saprospiraceae bacterium | reverse complement strand
GTCCAATTTCTACTTCGGGCAGACCCAGCCGCAAGCGAGGGTCGTCGAGGGCTATGCGATGGTGGCAAGCCAGCGCTACCTCAAAGCCGGCGCCCAGGGCATCACCGTTTAGGGCAGCTACTACCGGCGCCCCGGGGCGTTCCAAATCCCGCAGGAAAGCCTTGAAAGCCTCCGCTATTTTAAATATCTCCTGTGGATCAGTCTGTTCATAAAAAAAAACGGGGTCGCCGCCTTCCAGGAATGATTTTTTACTGGATGTAAGGATGACGCCGCGCAGCGCTCCTCTGGCTTTCTCATGCTGCAAGTGTTGTAACACAGGTACAAAAGCGCGCCCCAGCTCGTGGGTGATGACGTTGTTGTGGCTCCCGTCCATGTCTAAGCTCAGGGTCACAATGTTGTCGGTATCTCTTTGGTAGCGAATCATGAGGCAAAAAACTTACCGGGCATTGGGGGCCTGGGCGTAAAGATGAAACAATGAGCGGGCATTAATATTCAAATTTAAGGGTTTCAGAAGGATAGCCGAAGAGGCATTTTTCTTTGATGAGGCTGACGACTTTGGCCGGAGTCATGGCTTCCCAACCGCTTTCACCGGCTTTGATCATGCCAAGGACCTGTTTGGAGAAGATGTGTAAAATGTCGGGATTGTAGTTTTGGACGTCTACGATATGGCGTATTTCGAGGGGGTGTGTGTGTGGGAAGCGTACCCCTTGACGGACGGGCTAGT
>CAYOTJ010000442.1:0-3649 GCA_964406855.1 uncultured Saprospiraceae bacterium | reverse complement strand
TCGAAGTATAGCGAAGCATCCACGCCCGCTGCGCGGTCGGGTAAAACTTCGATCCCATATTCCGCAGACTTAGTCTGACTGTTAATGCCCAAAAGACCTTTTTAACACCTACCAGCCGGAGTAACTCCGGCAAATATAGCAGTCTAGTTTACCCGACCTGACCTTGGGCGGGCGGGTGGCCTAAAGGCACACTAAGACGATCAGAAAGGGACGATCAGAAAAAAATCTCTCTGTTCAACACAAAATCTCAATACGCCATGCATGGGCACAAAATCACTAATCAACAAGGACTACACTTTTTAACGCCTACTATCGTAGGCTGGATTGACGTATTTTCAAGGCAAAGCTACCGCGATTTAATAATAAGTAGCTTGCAGTACTGTCAGAAAGAAAAGGGACTAAATCTCCACGCTTATGTTATTATGACCAACCATTTACATTTATTGGCCAGTGCCCAAGAACCCGCCCGTTTGTCTGATATACTGAGGGACTTTAAAAAATATACATCTAGTAGAATCATAAAAATGGCCAAAGAAGAGCCAGAAAGCCGGCGTAGTTGGCTACTCCATATGTTTGCTTATCATGCCAAATACAACAGTAGTAATAAAGAATATCAGGTATGGCAGAAAGGCGATTTTCCAGTAGAGCTCAATAGCCCTTCCATGATATATCAAAAAATGAATTATTTGCATCAAAATCCAGTTAGAGCTGGTTGGGTAAATGAAAGCACTCATTATTTGTACAGTAGCGCTTCAAATTATGCAGAAGGAACAGGCGTAATGGAAGTAGATATGTTAGATTTACCGGGATCTACTTTTGGTTATGTACATTTTTAGCGTTACCCCATATTCCGCAGACTTAGTCTGCCTGCTAATGCCTTTTTGATGGTCGAAGTATAGCGAAGCACCCACGCCCGCTGCGCGGTCGGGTAAAACTTCGATCCTATATTCCGCAGACTTAGTCTGCCTGTTAATGCCAAAAAGACCCTTTTTAACACCAACCAGCCGGAGTAGGGACGCGATGCATCGCGTCCCTACCCGGCAAATACTTCAGTCTAGTTTACCCGACCTGACCTTGGGCGGGCGGGTGGCCTAAAGGCACACTAAGACAATCAGAAGGACGATCAGAAGATTTCAATGCGCGAATCATACGCTAAGCAATCAAATGAATAAAAACAGCACCCGCCTTGATCAATTCAACAACAACCACTTTCAGCGAGGCGCATCCTTGAGCAAAGAGCTACTGTGGATGCTATGCAGCAGCTTATTTTTCCGCCACAGCTTAGCCATTAGCAATAGCCTAAAAATCAGTATTTTGCGCTTATTTGGCGCACAAATAGGCCAAGGCGTGCTGATCAAGCCCGCCGTAACCATAAAATTTCCCTGGAAGCTGCGCATCGGCAACCACGTATGGATAGGCGAAAACGCCTGGATCGACAACTTAGACACCGTGAGCATCGGCAACCACGCCTGCATCTCACAGGGCGCTCTACTCCTTTGCGGCAATCACAACTACAAAAGCCCTGCTTTTGACCTCATAACCGGCCCCATAACCCTCGAAGACGGCGCCTGGGTAGGCGCCAAAGCCATTGTCTGCCCCGGCATAACGATCCGGAGCCATGCCATCCTTACCGCCGGCTCTGTAGCCACAAGCAATCTCGAAGCGTATACCATTTATAGCGGACATCCTGCAAAAATCGTTCGAGAAAGGAAAATAGATTAGGGGCCACGCCGCATAGCAACTTCCCCATATATCACCCTGCGCGGCGCCGCCGCGTCTTCGCTCCGCTCTTCCGGGTAAACGTGCTCCGCTCTTATGGCTGCCTGCCCCCGCGCCCTTTAGGGGGCACAGGGGCAGGCAGCCATACCGCTGCGCCCCCTTGTCCGACACGCCAAGCGTCTAATATCAACTTGATGAACGAAGAGCAACCGCATAAAGGGCGCCCCTTAATTTCCATCATAACGCCTACCTTCAACTCAGCCGCTACGCTGCGCGACACCTTAGACAGCGTAGCCAGCCAAACCTACCGGCCGATAGAGCACCTCATCGCCGACGGAGGCTCTAAGGATGCCACCTTAGCCATCATCGCCGAATATCCTGATACGCGCTGCGCTTCGGAACCCGACAAAGGCCTCTACGACGCCATGAACAAAGGTATAGCGCGGGCGCAGGGCGAGGTAGTAGGCATCCTCAACAGCGACGATTTTTATGCGCATGAGGAGGTGTTGGCCCGCGTTATGCAGCTCTTTCAAGATCCCGCCATCGACGCCGTTTACGGCGACCTCCACTACGTGCATCCCGAGCACACCCACAAAATTGTGCGCCGCTGGCGCTCGGGCCCCTACCGCCACGCCGCTTGGCGCCGGGGCTGGATGCCCCCCCACCCTGCCTTTTTTGTACGCCGCCGCTTCTACGAGCTATACGGCGCCTTCGATACCTCCTTCCGCTCCGCCGCCGACTACGAGCTCATGCTCCGCTTTGGCTACAAGCACCGCCTCCGGCTGGCATACCTCCCCGATGTGTTGGTGAAGATGCGCACGGGCGGCGCCAGCAACGCCTCCTGGCGGCATCGACTGCGCGCCAACCGCGAAGACCGCCGCGCCTGGGCCGTCAACGACCTTCATTGCCCCTTCTACACCCCCTGGATGAAGCCGCTGCGGAAATTGGGGCAATGGCTCGTCTGAACGAACAAAAGCAGGCCCCAAAGGCTTTATATTTTCCTATCTTTGCTCCTAAATTCAACTTTTCCAGCATGGGCAAGCGCATAGAAGAGTTAGACCTGTCAGGCTCCTACACCTACTTCGACTATCTGAGCTGGGAAGTACGCGAACGGTTAGAACTCATCCGAGGGAAAATACGCCCCATGTCGCCGGCGCCGAATGTACAACACCAGCGCATCAGCGGCGCGCTGTTCAGAGAGATTAGCTGGTTTTTAAAGGCAAAACCCTGCCAAGTTTTTTCGGCCCCTTTTGACGTGCGCTTAGCTGCGCCCGGCCTCCCCGACAAACAGGTCGATACCGTAGTACAGCCCGATCTCAGCGTCATTTGTGATCCGACGAAATTGGATGAGCGCGGCTGCATCGGCTCGCCAGACATCGTAGTAGAAGTGCTATCCCCGGGCAACTCCAATCGGGAGATGCGCGAAAAATACCGCCTTTATGAAAACAATGGCGTACCGGAGTACTGGGTCGTATTTCCCGCCGAGCAAGTACTTCAGGTATATCGCCTCAATGCGGCCGGCCGCTATGAAGCCCAGCCCCCCTACCTGCCCGGAGACGTGCTGGAAACCCCCATCCTGCCCGGCTTCCAACTGCTGGTAGCAGAGGTTTTTGAATGATTCCCGGTTCATGCCCGCAAGTTTTCTACATCAAGCGACCATATCCGCATCCGGCCAAGGGATGGAAGCGGTATGGCGACCCGACCTAAGAAGGGGCGCCATAATAGCGGACAGCCCGGCGCCGCGCAAGCTGTAAAAATAAGTAGATGTTATGCGGCGGGGCCCCTTATGAGTGAGCGGTGAGCAGTGAGCAGTGAGCGGCGCTCCACCGGCGAAGCCCCCGTAAAACGCTCCCATAAACCCATAATATTTACCCGCCCGTTTAGTCAGCCGGGTAAAACCACCCCCAGTGGGCGGGCCCTAACATTTACC
>CAYOTJ010000441.1:495-3656 GCA_964406855.1 uncultured Saprospiraceae bacterium | reverse complement strand
GTTTTCTGGCCAACCTGACCCTGCCTACGCCCATTGCCCTGAGCGGCGACCTGCGAAGCCTGTTTTTTCAAAGTCAGGCCCGATACCGGCTTTGGCTGCGCGACGATTTCGCCTGCTTTTCGCCCGAAACCTTCATCAAAATCCAGGATGGCCGCATCTTCACCTACCCGATGAAGGGCACGCGCCCGGCCCGCGACCCCCACGACGGCCGGCAGTTGCTGGACGACCCCAAAGAAAAAGCCGAGCATGCCACCATCGTCGATCTGCTGCGCAACGATCTCAGCAGGGTAGCCCGCCGGGTGCGCGTTGAGCGGTACCGCTACCTTGAGTGTATTCCTACCGCTAAGGGGGGGCTGTGGCAAACCAGCAGTTGTATCGCGGGCGACCTGCCGCCTGACTACTCCGCCCACTTAGGCGATCTGTTGCACGAGTTGCTACCGGCCGGCTCGGTGAGCGGCGCCCCTAAGGCCAGTACCTTAGGCATCATTCGGGAGGCAGAGGGGCAGGATCGAGGTTATTACACGGGCATTGCGGGCATCTTTGACGGGGTTAATGTGGATAGTTGCGTACTCATTCGATTCATCGAACAGCATCCTCAGGGCCTGCGTTACTGGTCGGGCGGCGGCGTTACCGCCCAAAGCCAATGGGCCGATGAATACCAGGAACTGCTCGAAAAAGTATATTTATCCCCGCAAACGGCAATTCTATCCCCTTGATTGGCGCATATTTGCACACAAGCGATTATCTTTAAGCCGACAGAAAAGAAGCGTGTACTACCCGGGCGTCTTAGCATACTACCCTATGCGCCTTCAAAAGAGAATTGCAGTGAGCGCCACGCCGTCCCAACCGCTGTTAATGGAGTCGATCCGTCTGGAGAATGGAGCGCTCCCGTTGTTGGCCCTCCACCAGGAGAGGGTCAACCGCAGCCGTTTGGGCGTATTGGGCGTCAATCGGCCGCTTTCCCTCAAAAAAGCATTGGAAACGGCAGAACTCCCCGACCAGGGCCTTTATAAAGTGCGCATTTTATATGGAGAGGAGTTGCATTCCGTGGAGTGCCTGCCCTATGAGCGCAATCCGGTGACCCAACTGCTGGCCCTCGATGCGGGCCATGTGCGCTACCCTCATAAAATGGCTGACCGCCGGGCGCTGGAGCTCTGCTACCAACAGCGGGCCGGCTGCGACGACGTGCTGCTGACCCACAACGGCTTTATTACCGATACCTCCTATGCCAATGTAGCCCTTTTTGACGGACGCTGCTGGTGGACCCCCTCCCACCCCATGCTCAGGGGGGTGCGCCGGGCGAAACTGCTGCAAACCGGCCGCATACGGGCAGCCATCATACGGCTTACCGACCTCCGGCACTTCCGCTGCCTGCGCCTCATCAATGCCATGATTGATTTGGATGAATGCCCGGATATTCCGCTATCGGGGGGGCTTATTTATTGAAAGATAGCTCCATCATCACAACCGCCGATACCGCAGTCCCCGGCCCTCGCCCGCCAAGGGCCTGATCTCTATGGTTTGCTCATCTATTTTAGTGATGGCATAACAATTGGGGCTGCCCGAGCCCTCGGCAACTAAGGCGAAACACGGATAATCAGCATTATCGCCGCCGCCGGCGCACTTAGGGGGGCACTGATCGTAATAAGCTAAGGGCTTATCCACCATCTTCACGCCCTGATAAGCCGACTCGAAGCGGTCGCCTGAAAGTGTCACCACCTCCTTGGCGTCGTTTACCGAGGCCCATTTTCCAAAAAAGGGGTTCTTCTCGGCCCCGGCAGGCAAAGCGGCAGCCCCCAGAGGCGGCGGCACAGCGCCCGGCGCCGAACTGGCGCCCGATGAAGATTGACCCGAAGGCGTATCCGGCCGGCAGCCCGCCAGGCCCAATGCAGCTCCCAGCAGGAGCGAAAAAATCAGCTTGTGTTTCATGCCGACAAAGATAAAGTAGATAACGCCAAAACTCGGGCTTCGCTGTCATCGTTTAATTATCGTACCTTTGCACCCACAAATTTGGACGCATGTCGGTAAAAGTATCGGAACTAACCAAACTGTACGGCGAACAGCGAGCCGTAGACAACATCAGCTTTGAGGCTAAGCCCGGCGAAGTGTTGGGCTTTTTGGGCCCCAACGGCGCCGGCAAAACCACCACCATGAAAATCATCACCTGCTACATCCCTGCAACGGCGGGCAATGTAGAGGTATGTGGTTTTGACATCGAAAAGCAGTCGATGGATGTGCGCCGAAACATTGGCTATCTGCCCGAACACAACCCCCTGTATAAGGACTTGTACGTGCGGGAATACCTCAGCTTTGTAGCCCGGCTGCATCGCATCAACCGGCCTATGGCCCGCATAAATGAGCTCATTGAGATGACGGGATTGGGCCGCGAGCAGCACAAACTCATCGGGGCCTTGTCAAAAGGCTATCGCCAGCGCGTAGGCTTGGCGCAGGCCATCCTGCACGACCCCCAGGTGCTGATCCTCGACGAACCCACCTCCGGCCTCGACCCCAACCAACTGGCTGAAATCAGGGCCCTCATCAAAGCCCTGGGCCAGGCTAAGACGGTCATTTTTTCTACCCACATCATGCAGGAAGTAGAAGCGCTCTGCGACCGGGTAGTGATCATCGACCGGGGGCGCATCGTAGCCGACGACCCCATCGACCGCATCCATGCCCGCAACCAGGCCGAAAGTATGGTCACCATAGAGCTCGGCGCCTCCGCCGAAGCCGCCCTGCTCCGCAAAATCAAAGGCGCGCGCCGGGTGGAAGAACTGGGCCGCAACCGATGGCGCATCTACGCGCCGGCCGGTATCGACATCCGACCTGAAATCTTCCAGTTTGCCGCCGACCATAAACTGGTGTTGCTGGAAATCCATCGGGAGGAAAAAAGCGTGGAAGACGTATTCCGCAGCCTTACCCTGCCTTCACAAGACGGTTCCAAAGCATGAGGCGACACCTGATACACTGGCTGATGGCCGCTACCTGCATGGCGCCGGCGCTGCTGGCGGCGCAACGCGACAGCTTGCCGCTGAACCGGGACTTTCGCTTTGCCGACGGGCTCTACCTGAGCTTTGAAGCCCTGCGCAACAACCAACCCGATCTGCGCACCGAAGTCCTGGACGGTCGAATGGTGGCCCTGCCCGAGGAGTACTCCCTAAAAG
>CAYOTJ010000441.1:0-485 GCA_964406855.1 uncultured Saprospiraceae bacterium | reverse complement strand
TCCCCAAGGGCCGGCCCGACATAGCCATCCCGCACGGGCAGATGTACGCCCTCGTGTTTGACGGCATCCCTTACCGGCTTACCCATACCGACACCCTGCGCGGTTACAGCGAGTTCTCGGGCTTGCGGGTGCGTGGGCAACTGTCGTACTTCGAGTTCGACACCCTGCTGGTGGAGGAGCGCCTCATAACGGCTTATGTACCTCAAACCGGCAGACCCTTCCGGCAGGGCGTCATCCAGCGCGAATCGCCGGCTACCGTACAGCGGGTGCTCGACTTCGCCTCGGGTGAAGAAGGGCCCCTCGCCCGCGAGCGCCTGCTGGCCCGCACCCAAAACGACCCGGCCCTCAAGCAGGCCATTGAAACCCTGCCCGAAGACGCCGGCTTAGATATGCTGTACCGATGTTTGCTCATCTACGACGACCGCCATCCGCTGTACTTACCCGCTACGACGCCGTAGTTAATGTATAACCAACAACTTCGACAC
>CAYOTJ010000440.1:0-3663 GCA_964406855.1 uncultured Saprospiraceae bacterium | reverse complement strand
CTCCAGCATATCGTTGAAGAGTTGCTGCTGATCGGCGAGGGCAAAACCCCGGGGTTGCATGGCGGCGTAGACCGGCCCGCGGCAACCGTCGGCTAAGTAAAAAATGAGCGGCAGCGTGAGCACGCCATTGCGCAAATCGCTAAAGGCATCGTCGGCGCGCCTCGTTTGGGTATCGAGGGCGTGATTAGCCGGCAGCCAATCGGCATTGTCATTGACCAACTGCCGCATCAGTCCATAACACACGGCAAAATCTTGTAACCGGCGCGCGCTGCGCTCGGGCAGGCCTGTGAGTGCGGCTATGAGGCCGGCGGCTTCTACAAACAAAGCGGCGCAGGTAAGGTAAATGCGTTGGAAGTAAGCTTCGGCCGCCCCCTGGTACAAAGGCGGCAGATCGCGCTTGATTTTTTCGATGAACAAGCGGGCGGCGCCGAGGTCGGCCGCACCGGCGGGCATCATGGCCGCGAAGGTATCGGGGCCTGCCTGCCCCTCGTGGAAAGCGTGCAGGGTGTTGGCTTCGGCTTCGAGGCGCTGCCCGGCATCGACCCACTCGAAGGTGCGGCGCAGGGCGAGGCGCACGCGCCCGACATAGGCCGCAGGGATTTCCTGCTCAATATAGTTATAGAGGGCGTCCTTGAGGAGGTTAGCCGTCAGGAGGTTGTTATTGATGGCCGTCCGGTCGTTGACGCCGGCTTTGCCGTCTAATATTTGATTGTGCAGGTATTGAACGGCGATGGCGCCCTCAAACAGCAAGGGCAACTGCACCGACAGCAGGCGGCGTTGTGCCGGACGGGCCCAGCGCATTTGCTTCCATGCGGGGGCCATATCCAGCGCGTAGCCGGCCGTCATGCGGGTGAAATAGGCCCGCAGCGGGGAGCCCTCCAAACGAGCGCTTAATGACGCCATAACCCATTCGTTGAACCCCGGGCCGTAGTTGCCGTTTGCCAGGAGATGTAATTCGGCTTTTACGTCGGCAGCTACGATACGCATTTCAACGTGTCGGTCTTGATGGTTTTGTCGGTCTTTTTGTACTCCTACCATGTTCGGCTATCTTTTGGGCTTTGCGGACGCGCAAACCCACAAAGGGCAACGCGATCGCGAACCGATTGACACAAATAAACGCACGCATCCCTTGAGAAGTAGGAAGTAAAAAGCAGGACCTGATGGGTCGCTTGCTTGCCCGCTCTTTTCCTCGCCTTGTTAATGTCGCTTTCTTATGATTTGTTACCAGCTACGCGGGCCGTTATGTTTTTTATAGTTCATAATTCGTGCCTAAGTATTTTTTATGACGTACAAGATTCTTTAACATTGAAAAATAAGGCTTTACACCGGGCTAAAGCTACGTGCGGGCGTACAAAGCCCATCGAAAGACCGTTCGTTTTTGAAAAAAATCCGTTTCCAAACGAAAAAAATTCGTTTCCACCCTCATTTATAGTCCAATATGGACAAATGTTGGTTGCAAAACTGATAATCGGAGGGTACGTTGGAGGCCACGATGAGTACCCTGTGGCGGGTATATTGTTCTACTAAGCCGAGGTACCATTCGGCCCCTTGGGCATCGAGGTTGGTGGTAGGCTCGTCGAGCAGCACTAAGGCGGTATCGGAGAGCAGGGCTAAGGCGAGCTTGAGACGCTGCTTCATACCGCTGGAGAAATCGCGGATGAGGGTATGCCGGGCCTTGGGCAGAGCCAGCACATCGAGCAGTACGGCGGCGTCCATGCCATCGAGGAAAGGTTTGAAGCGCTGATGGAATCGCACGGCCTCCGGCAGGGTAAACTCTTCGATGAGTTCGATGTAAGGAGCGGCATACGACAGTTGGCGGTATACCTCATCTACCCTCAGGGGTTGTTGGTTGAGGGAAAAAGCAATTTGGCCCCGGCTGGGGGTAAGGTGGCCGGAAAGCATGCGCAAAAGCGTAGATTTTCCGACCCCGTTGGGCCCGGTGATGGCATAGCGGCCACCGGGCTGAAAGGTGAAATCAATCTGCCGGATAATCCATTCCCGGCCATAGCGTTTACCGACCTTGGTCAGCTCAATCTTCATAGACGTTGGCCCCGTTTACCGAGCTACGATAGCCGCGCACGATGCCCGACTCGGCCTGGCGGATAAAATCGAGGATGACATTGCGCTCGGGGCTGGCCTCAAATTCCGACTCGATGAGGTGGAGGGCATTGCTGAGCGAATGGCCGCGCTGGAACAAGGTGCGATAGATGTTGTGTATCGTTTGGATTTGTACATCGGAGAACTGCCGACGCTTGAGGCCTACGTTATTGACGCCGATGTACATTAGCGGCTCGCGGGCGGCGCGTATGTAGGGCGGCACATTTTTGCGCACCAGCGAGCCGCCGGCCACAAAGCTATGTTGCCCGATGCGGGTAAACTGCTGTACGCCTACCTGTCCTTCCACGATGGCCCAATCTTCGATGTGGACGTGGCCGGCCAAGTTGACATTATTGGCTAAGATGACGTGATCGCCCAGGATACAATCGTGGGCTACGTGCACATAGGCCATCAGGAGGCAGCCTTTGCCTACGGCGGTGCGCATGGCCTGGGCAGTACCCCTGTTGATGGTGACGTATTCCCGAACGGTTGTATCATCGCCCACTTCGGTGGTGGTGTATTCCCCCTTGAATTTGAGGTCCTGGGGAATGGCCGAGATGACGGCTCCGGGGAATATCTTTACATTGCTGCCTATGCGGGCGCCTTCGTAGATGGTGACGTGGGAGCCTATCCAGGTGTCGTTGCCTATTTCTACGTCTTTTTCGATGTAGCAGAAGGGGCCTATGGTTACATTTTCCCCGATTTTGGCCTCCGGATGGACCACGCTGAGTTCGTGCTGACCTTTCATGTTACGAGCGCTTGACGATTTGTGCAGTAAGTTCGGCTTCCGAGACGATGCGCGTGCCCACGTATGCCGTGGCCCTCATCTGGCAAATGCCGCGACGAACGGGCGCCATGAGTTCCATGCGAAACAAGACGGTATCGCCGGGTACAACTTTCTGCTTGAATTTAGCATTCTCGATTTTCAGGAAGTAGGTATCCCAGTTGCCGGGGTCTTCGACGCCCGACAGGGCCAGGATGCCGCCCGTTTGGGCCATGGCTTCAATTTGGAGTACGCCGGGCAACACGGGATTGCCGGGGAAGTGCCCCTGAAAGAAGGACTCATTAAAAGTGATGTTTTTAACGCCTACCACATGGGTATCCGACAGCTCAATGATTTTGTCGATGAGCAGGAAGGGGTAGCGATGGGGCAGCCATTGGGCTATTTTTACACTATCGAACAGCGGTTCGGCATCGGGGTCGTACTTGGGTAGCCCCTTTAGGCGGCGCTGTTCGGTGAGGTGCTTTTTCAGCATGCGGGTAAACTCTATGTTGGCGCGATGCCCCGGTTTTGTGGCCAGTACTTTGCCTTTGATGGGCGCGCCCAGCAGCGATATGTCGCCAAGTACGTCGAGTAGTTTGTGGCGGGCGGGTTCGTTCTGAAAGTGGAGCTCTAAGGTATTGAGCACGCCTTCCCTATTGACCTCTATTTTGGGGCGCCCCATGCGCTCGGCTAAGCCGTCGAGCACCGACTGGCTCACGGGGCGGTCGGCTATGACTATGGCATTGGTAAGGTCGCCGCCTTTGATGAGGTTGTGGGAAAACAACATCTCCAGCTCGTGCAAA
>CAYOTJ010000439.1:3436-3668 GCA_964406855.1 uncultured Saprospiraceae bacterium | reverse complement strand
AGCGACCAATCCATTTATTGGCTTCGCCGGCCGAGGAGGGGTCTACGCGCTTGGCCCGGTTCCACATATCTATGGCGGGCCATACAACAATCTGGCTGTCCCAGCCGCGCCCCGGCCCGCAAAGCGGCCCGCTGGAGGCATACAACCGCCCGATGAGGATGTAGGGCTCGCCCCAGCCGCCCCGCGCATCGGCCGCCCGCAGGGCGTACTGCCGGGCGCGGGTAAAACTCCT
>CAYOTJ010000439.1:1858-3426 GCA_964406855.1 uncultured Saprospiraceae bacterium | reverse complement strand
AGTAGTAGATCTTGGCAATGAGCAACAGGTACTCGCCTTTTTTAACGGCATTAGTCTCTTCGGCGGCGGCCTGCTCAAATTTCGATACCGCGCAACTGTAGCTGCCGTCGCGCAGACAACGGTAAGCCTCGGCTACCGGCCCCGCAGCGCCGGCTTCCACACAATTGGCATTGCCGGCCGCAGCCACCGCCGAAAGCGCAGCGCTGTTCTCGCCGCAGCCCCCCCACTTCAGACGGCTGTATACCGTCCGGATGACGTCGCAGTCGGTAGGGCTTTCCTGAAAATCGGGGTAGTAGCGCTCCTCATAGTAAGAACAAGGGTAAAAATCCTTCACCACTTCAAAGTACTCTAGTCTCACCGGAGCATATTCCTTTACTATGGCCCAGCGCTCGCAGCCTGTCCCTTCACAATTGCGGCTGCCATAAGCAATGGCGGCTTGTATTTTTTCAACGTATACTTTGGCCTCTGCATCCGACACCTTGCCGGCCTCGTGCAGCTCTACCAATACCGCCGACATCGGGTTGATGATAAAATCGGCAGCTTTTTCTCCGTCGGTATCTATTGACTTTTTAAAAAAAGCATATATCTGCTCCCGCGAGGCCCGGTTGGGATACTTATAAAAATAATCAAACCCCTTGCGCCCGGCCACATAGCCCCCTTCCGGGTAGCAAAGCTGTATCTGGTCGTACAGGGCAAAGATGGTGTCTATATAAGCCGAGTCGCGGGTTTGCGACATAAAGTACTCGCAAAAGCGAATGCCGTCGGCCAGCACCGTATTGCGCTTACCGTCGGCTGCGGGCGCTACGCTATACACTTTTTTCCAGTAGCCGTATGCGCCCTTCCAGTCGCCCGCCTTAAGATGGTCGCGGTATAGGACGTAATTGGTCTCAGCATCGTCTTTGCTGGGCGCATCCGAAAATTTGGGGCAGGGGCTCAGCTTTTCTAACGGCCCCGGGGCCGGCGCAGGCGGCGTATTGGGTGTAGCTACCGTCTCGGCAGCTTTGGGCGTACATGCCGCCAACAATGCGCTCAGGGTTGCAAAAAGGGCTAACGACTTCAGTAATCGCATAGTATAGTTTTTTGAGTCGATGAAAGAGGTAAAATTTCTGCACAAAGATAATGGCGTTAACAACCTCGTTTTGTTTGGAAAACGCCGCCAAATTGCGAAAGCTTGTTTGGTTGCACAAGTTTTCTCAAGATTTATGCTTATTTTTTACAAAAAATTCAACCCCAGTCACCCTTTGTTATTTTTCATTTAAAAAAGCAGGCTGCATTTTTGTTCTGTTTCTCATCCGAAAAGCCATAAATTTGAGGCAGTTTTTGCAAAACCATTTCGGTATGAAAATGCACAACTTCAGCGCCGGGCCGGCCATCCTTCCCGCCAGCGTTATGGCCGAAGCCGCCGAGGGCGTACGCAACCTCAATGGCAGCGGCCTCTCCATCCTGGAAATCTCCCACCGCAGCGCCGCCTTTACCGCCATCATCGAAGAAGCGGAAGCCTTGGTGCGCGAACTCCTCAACCTCAGCGACGCCTATGCGGTGCTATTCCTCTCAGGCGGCGCCAGCAC
>CAYOTJ010000439.1:0-1848 GCA_964406855.1 uncultured Saprospiraceae bacterium | reverse complement strand
CGCCAGCACTCAGTTCTACCAGGCGCCCATGAACCTCCTCAACGACGGCGAAACGGCCGGCTACGCCGATACCGGCGCATGGTCAGACAAAGCCATCAAAGAAGCCAAACACTTCGGCAACGTACAGGTTGTGGCCTCTTCCAAAGCCGACAACTACACGTATATACCCCGCGGCTACAACATCCCCGCCGGGCTCAAATACCTGCACCTCACCAGCAACAACACCATCTTTGGTACCCAGTACCATTGGTGGCCCGAAACCGACGCGCCCTTGGTGTGCGACATGTCGTCCGACATGCTCAGTCGCCCCATCCCCGTCGAAAAATTCGGCCTCATCTATGCCGGCGCCCAGAAAAACTTAGGCCCCGCCGGCGTCACCCTGGTGCTGGTGCGCAAAGACCTGCTGGGCACGGCCAAGCGCCACATTCCCACTATGCTCGACTACAAAGTGCACATCGAAAACGGATCGCTGTACAATACCCCGCCGGCTTTCCCCATCTATGTCACCATGCTCACCCTGCGCTGGATCAAGGCTATGGGCGGCTTAACCGCTATGGCTGCCCACAACGAAGCCAAAGCTAAGGTTCTCTACGACGAAATCGACGCCAACCCCCTCTTCCGGGGCGCCGTCACAGAACCCGCCGATCGCTCGCTCATGAACGTCACCTTCGTCACGGAGCAGCCCGGGCACGAAAAGCCTTTCCTCGACGCCGCCAAGGCCGCCGGCCTCGTCGACATCAAAGGGCACCGCTCCGTGGGCGGCTTCCGGGCCAGTATCTACAATGCCATGCCCCCCGAAAGCATACAGGTACTCGTAGACCTCATGCGCGACTTCGCCGCCAAAAACGGCTAAGCCATATCCCCTCTGCCCGGCGCCCATTCGCTACTCCACCGACAAGCGAATGGGCGTTTTTTTTTTTGGGAGGGGCCTACCCCGCATAGCAGCTTGCGCCACGGGCATTTTGCGCGGGGTCGCTACGCTGCGGGGCTCCCGTTGGTCGGCTGGCGCCCTTTGAGGGGCGCCATCTGGCGGCTGGAAGCCGCCACCCCTCCGCATCGCTAGGCCGGGCGCCACGCTCCGCAAAACGCCTGCCTGACCGCCATCGCTACCCCAATTGGTTGTA
This sequence comes from uncultured Saprospiraceae bacterium, assembly GCA_964406855.1. Classification (GTDB taxonomy): domain Bacteria; phylum Bacteroidota; class Bacteroidia; order Chitinophagales; family Saprospiraceae; genus JAUMBM01. Next base: position 724 of record CAYOTJ010000439.1, on the reverse strand, counting down.
AAAGCGAATGGCTGCTGCAATTTCAGCTTCCGTTGCGCGGCCATTCACTATGGCTTCCCCTATGCGCCCCAGAAAAGTGATGTTGATCTCGTCGGCCTCGTTCTTTTTATCCTGCCGCATCAGGGCCAGCAGTTCGGGCAGGGCCTCCTCCGGTACGGGTTCGTGCCCAAAGTATCCTGTTAAGGTAGTCGCTATCTCTTCCAGTTCTGCCTCGGGCAGGCCCGCCAGTCGATGCGATAGCCAGGCCTCCGCCACCATGCCTGCGGCTATGGCCTCGCCATGCAGCAGCGGCTGAGCGCCGTCCAAGCGGTAGCTCTCCACGGCATGCCCTATGGTATGCCCAAAGTTGAGGGCCTTGCGGGGGCCCGTTTCATAAAAATCGGCCAGCACTACCTCCTTTTTGATGGCCACTGAGCCCGGGATGAGCTCGCCCCAGCGCACGGCGCTCAGGTCGGGCAGGGCCTTCAAGGTAGCCCATTGCCCGGCATCGGCAATGAGGGCGTGTTTGAGTATCTCCGCAAAACCCGAGCGCAACTCCCGATGGGAAAGGGAATCCAGAAAAGCCGGATCTATCCATACGGCATTGGGCTCCCGAAAAACGCCTATGCTGTTCTTCACGCCCCCATAGTCGATGCCCAGCTTACCGCCCACCGAAGCGTCAACCTGCGACAGCAGGGTGGTGGGCAACTGCACAAAGTCCATCCCCCGCTTATAGGTGGAGGCA
>CAYOTJ010000438.1:3370-3682 GCA_964406855.1 uncultured Saprospiraceae bacterium | reverse complement strand
GGCCAATGGCATCACCCAGCCCATTGTAGAAATTGGCGACCACCTCAGAGCTACGCAGTTGCTGCAAAACCAACCCATACAGTGGCCCCGCCAAGATGAAATCGGCCGTCTGGTAGACAGCTATAACGATATGATTCGGCAGTTGGAAGACAGCGCCCGACGCTTAGCCGCCGCCGAACGAGAGGAGGCCTGGCGCAAGATGGCTCAGCAGGTAGCCCACGAGATTAAAAACCCCCTTATGCCCATGAAACTGCACATCCAGCAGTTACAACGCCTTCAACAGGAAGACCCCCAACGGGCGCTGGTTTGGGC
>CAYOTJ010000438.1:0-3360 GCA_964406855.1 uncultured Saprospiraceae bacterium | reverse complement strand
GCCCCTGCGCTCATTGAACAAATTGATACTCTGGCGCGCATAGCCGGCGAGTTCAGCCATTTTGCCCAGCTCCCCGCTGCCTCTCCTTCCCGATTCGATCTGGGCGAGCTGCTGCGCTCGGTGGCCCGGCTCCATACCCGCAATGCCGAACAGGTGGAAGTGACCACAGATGTGCCCGAGGGCGACTACCCTGTGCATGCCGACCGCGACCACATCCAGCGTGTCATAACCAACCTGCTGCGCAATGCCGTACAAGCCGCCGCCGGCCGGCCTCAGGCACAGGTCCGCGTCGGGCTGACGCCCGCCGCTAAAGGCCGCCTCCGCTTAATCATCACCGACAACGGCCCTGGCGTGCCGCCAGAGTTGCACGATAAAATTTTTCAGCCACACTTCACCACCAAATCGTCGGGGGCGGGGCTGGGGTTGGCCATGTGTCGCCAAATGGTTCACCAGGCCGGAGGAGACATCGGCTTCAGCTCAGCCGCGGGCGCAGGTACTACCTTCTGGGTGGAACTGGCCGCTACAACCTAAACCATCCCCTCGTTTTTTCTCAGGGCGTCATCATAATGCCCCTTCGAAGGGGCCGCTCCGGCCCGTACTCCATTCCGCCGGAGGCCGTGAGGGTAGCCGACTCGCAGAGGCAGTTGGCAGTCATCCTCTTACAGGCCGAAAAAACAGGTAAAGTTTGATTTCTGTCAACACAAAATGGGGGTGCAGTTTACTTTCCTGCATCTAACCTTTGAAAGCAGCCCGATCAAAGCTGCCATTTCATCACCCGACTGTTTATTCAAACCATGAGAACCATCTGCATTGCCTTTCGGCACGGCCTGTTGGCCTTGTGCCTCTTAGCTATTTTTTGCCCAGCCCTACCCGGCGGGCTATGGGCGCAAACCACTCCCGCCCGCTTCACCCAAACCCTCAAGGGGCAGGTCGTCGACCAGGAGTCGCAGCAGCCCGTCATCGGGGCCAATATTTTAATACTCGACACCGACCCGCCTTTAGGCGCTTCAACCGACGAAAACGGCCGCTTCCGCATCGAAAACGTGCCCGTAGGCCGCTACAACCTGCGCATCACCTGCATAGGCTACGAAGACGCCACCCTGCAAGAAGTAACCATCGGCGCCGGCAAGGAAGCAGACCTCAACATCCGCCTTTCGGAGGCCCTCATCCAGATGGAGGAGGTTGTTGTTAAGGCTCAAAAGGCTCAGGGATCGCCCATCAACGAGATGGCCAGCATCAGCGCCCGCTCCTTCAGCGTAGAGCAAACCAAGCGCTACGCCGCGGCCATCAACGACCCCGCCCGCATGGCCATGTCGTTTGCGGGCGTAGCCACCAACGACGACGGCAACAACCAGATCATCATCCGCGGCAACAGCCCCAAGAGCCTCCTCTGGCGCATGGAGGGCATCGAAATACCCAACCCCAACCACTTCGGCAGCGAAGGCGCCTCCGGCGGCGGCGTCAGCGCCCTCAGCGTCAATGTGCTCAGCAATTCCGACTTCTTTACCAGCGCCTTTCCAGCCGAATACGGCAACGCCACTTCCGGCGTCTTCGATCTGCGCCTCCGGCGCGGCAACAACGAAAAGCGCGAATACGCCATACAGGCCGGCTTTCTCGGCCTCGACGTAGCCGCCGAAGGCCCCATAGGCAAACCCGGCGGCGCCTCTTACTTAGCCAACTACCGCTACTCCACGCTGGCCTTATTGGGCAAAATGAACGTCTTCCCCGAAGAATCCGGCGTCCCCGAGTATCAGGACGCCGCCTTCAAAGTATTCGTACCCATGCCCAACAACAACTACCTCAGCCTCTGGGGCATGGGCGGCCTCAGCCGGCAACGCTTCGACGACACCACCGCCCGCCTCGACTTCCGCTCCGACCGCGCCGTGATGGGCCTCAACTACCGCCACTATACCAACGAAAACACCTATCTTGAAGCCATCCTCAGCTATGCCGCCAATCGCATTGTTGATGATTATGCCGATAAAACCGAAATCCTTGCCAACGACGACGAGTACGTCAACGAGGCCATACGCGCCAGCCTCCTCTACAACCGCAAGATCGACGCCCGCCACACCCTCCGCGCCGGCTTCATCGGCAGCCGCCTGATGTACAACCTCTCCAGCACCTTCACCGACAGCGCCGGCATCGACCCCCGCGTCAATCAGCAAGGGCACACCCACTTCCTCCAGGCCTACGCCCAGTGGAAGTACCGCGCACGGCCCAACCTCACCCTCAATGCAGGCTTCCACGGCTCGCTGCTGGCGCTCAATGGCGCCTATGCCATAGAACCCCGCCTCGGGCTGCGCTGGAATATCGCCCCCGGGCAGGCCCTCAGCGCAGGCTTTGGCCTCCACAGCCGACCCGAGTCCATGTCGGTATACTTCGCCCAGGTGCAAATCGCCGACCAAACCGTGCAGCCCAACCTCGATCTCGACCTCAACCGCGCCGCCCATATCGTGCTGGGCTATGAGCGCCGCTTAGCCGACAACTGGCGCCTCCAGGCCGAAGTCTACTACCAACACCTCTACAACCTGCCCATCGCACCCGCCGGCGTCGCCGACAGCAGCCTGCTCTACCTCTCGCCCATCAACCGCATCGACGGCTTCCTCGCCGACTCCCTCGTCAGCGAAGGCACGGGCCGCAACTATGGCATAGAGCTCACCGTCGAGCGCTTCTTCAACGGCGGCTTCTACCTGTTGGCCACCACCTCCCTCTACCGCTCGCTGTACACCCCCCGCCAGGGCCGGGAACTCAGCACCCGCTTCGATGGCCGCTACGTGCAAAACATCCTCGTAGGCAAAGAATGGAAGGTAGGCCACAACCGCGCCAATGCCTTTGGCGCCAACATCCGCGCCCTCTGGGCCGGCGGCAACCGCCATACGCCCATCAACCTCGACGCCTCCCAGGCCGCCGGCGAAGCCGTCTACAACTGGTCGCGCACCCATGCCGAGCAACTCCCCCATTACTTTCGCTTCGACTTTCGCGTGAGTTACAGCAAAAACCGCCGCAACACCACCTCCACCATCTCCCTCGACATCCAGAACGTCACCAACCGCCGCAATGTATACGGCCGCTTCTACGACGCCAAAAGCGCCGCGGAAGAAACCTACTACCAGCTCGGCCTAACGCCTGTGCTCAACTACCGCCTCGAATTTTAATCCCTACCCCCGGCCCGCCTCACAACGCTCCTGCCCGGGGCGGGCCAGGCTTTGGCGTTCGGACCAGGGGGCGCAGCGGTATGCGCTCGTTTACCCCGTAGAATATACGCTTCGCTATTCTACGGGGTAAACGAGCGAATAATATTTACCCGACCAAGCGCAGCGAGGGCGGGGCGGAGCACGTTTACCCGGAAGAGCGCAG
>CAYOTJ010000437.1:1573-3687 GCA_964406855.1 uncultured Saprospiraceae bacterium | reverse complement strand
TGCCTTGCCAGCCGAAAAAATAGCGGCGTCCATTTTTCACTCATCCTGACTTGGAAAACTATAGATATTTTCTTTCGGTATCATTATCAGATTCGTTCTGCGGGATCAGCAAACGGCGCGCGGCGCTCCACGTCGCTGCGGAGCCGCGTGAGGGGGTGAAGCGGTATGGCGCTGCCCTGCCATAAAGGGGTATTGGCCAATGGAGGCTGGGGCAGCGGCATAATAGCGGAACACCCGACCCCGGCCCCTGGCATAGCGCTTATCCTTGGCGGGTTTTAAAAGGGGCCGGGGGCACGCCCCAACAGCATTGGAAAGAGGAGCTAAGGGTTATCGGCGCTTTACCTTGCGCACTTTGCGCGCCTCGCGGGGGCTTTCTTTTTCGCGCACGCGGCTGCGGATGGCTTCCTGTTTGGCGGCTTTTTTCTTTTCGCCCAATAGTTTTTCGAGCAGGTCTTCGCGGCCCAGCGATTTCAGTTTCTCTCGGATCTGCTGGTGGTTTTCGCGCTTATACCAGAAAAAGAAGAGGTGCTGGGCTTTTTTGTCCTTGGGGTCGATGGCGGTGTACACTGGCTTGAGGGTGTAGGGATGCAGGCCCGGGTAGTAGATTTCGGTGGCCACCGTCATGGGGGTTGGGGTAAAATCCTGCACCTGCTCCAAGCGGAAGCCGAGGTCTTTGGTTTCGGCGGCGAGGTTGGCCATGTCTTCGGCCTGGGAGCCGGGGTGGCTGGAGATGAAGTAGGGGATGAGGGGCTGGTTGAGGCCGTATTTTTCGTTGATGCTGTCGTAGCGCTTTTTGAACTCGTGGAAGTGCTTGAAGGAAGGCTTGCGCATGATGCGCAGGGTGTCGTCGGAGGTATGTTCGGGGGCTACTTTTAGGCGGCCGCATACATGGCGGGAAACGAGCTGCTCCATGTATTCTTCTAAGCTGCCGTCGTTGTTTTTGTTGTAGCCGTCTACCAACAGGTCGTATCGGATACCGCTGCCCACAAAGGCCTTTTTTACTTCGGGATGGGCGTCGACTTTGCGGTAGATATCGGTGAGGTGCTTGTGGCTGGTGTCGAGGTTGCTACAGATGACGGGGTGGATGCAGGAGGGCGCTACGCAGCGGTCGCAGATTTCCTGTACTTTGCCTTTCATCTTGTACATATTGGCCGAGGGACCGCCGAGGTCGCTGATGTAGCCTTTGAAGTCGGGCATTTTGGTCACCTGATCCACTTCTTTCATAATGGACTCTTCGGAGCGGCTGGCGATGAACTTGCCCTGGTGGGCCGAGATGGTGCAAAAACTACAGCCTCCAAAACAGCCCCGGTGCATGTTGATGGAGAAGCGGATCATCTCGTAGGCCGGCGGGTAGCCCCGCTTTTTGTACTTGGGGTGGGGGAGGCGGGGATAGGGCAGATCGAAGGAGGCGTCGACCTGCTCCTCGGTCATGGGGGGGTAAGGCGGGTTGATGACGATCTGGTGGTCGCCTACGGCCTGCAAGAGGCGTCGGGCCTGCACTTTATTCGACTCCTGCTCTACGTGTTTGAAGTTGGCGGCATAGGCTTTTTTATCGCGCAGGCATTTCTCGTGGGAGCTGAGAACGAGGTTGTCCCAGCCTTTGTGCAGCGGGGGCGCATCGTTTCGGCCAATGAGCAGGGCGGTTTGGGGAATGGTGGCGAGGGAGGAAAAAGGCACGCCTTTTTTGAGCAGGCGGATGATCTCGCGCAGAGGCAGCTCGCCCATACCGTATACGAGCAGGTCGGCGCCGCTCATGCTCAGTATGTTGGGAAACAGCTTATCGGCCCAATAGTCGTAGTGGGTGACGCGCCGGAGCGAAGCCTCGATGCCGCCGATGAGCACGGGCACATCGGGGTAGAGCTTTTTGAGTATTTTGGTGTATTCTGTAACGGCATAATCGGGGCGGAAGCCGGAAGCTCCGCCGGGGGTATAGGCGTCGGTAGCGCGTTGTCGCTTGCCGGCGGTATAGTGGTTGACCATTGAGTCCATACAACCCGAAGTGACGCCAAAGAAAAGCCGGGGACGGCCCATCTTTTGGAAGTCGCGGAGGTCGTAGCGCCAGTTGGGTTGCGAAATGATGACCACGCGCAGCCCGTCGCTCTCCATGATTCGCC
>CAYOTJ010000437.1:0-1563 GCA_964406855.1 uncultured Saprospiraceae bacterium | reverse complement strand
AGGCCGGATGGTCTACGTAAGCGTCGCCCGATACGAGAATGACATCGAGCTCATCCCAGCCGCGCATTTCCACTTCTTTGCGGGTAATGGGCAGCCAGTCGGTTATTGGCCTTTCTTCTTCAAACATATTGATCTTCCCTCGCTGATTGAGTAGGCGGCGGCAATGCCCCCGCGCTGAAATCAATGACAAAGATAGCTCATTTTTGTTTTCATACCTGCATCTTTCAGGGGGTATAAAAAACCCCGACAGCCAAGGCTGCCGGGGTGCGAAGTATGATGCGTTTGAAGTCAGATACTAATCTCCTAAAGCGCCGGTTTTGATTTCGTCTACCACTTCGGGGTTGAGCAGGGTGGTGGTATCGCCGAAGCCGTCGGTTTCACCGGCGGCTACTTTGCGCAGGATGCGGCGCATGATCTTGCCGGATCGGGTTTTGGGCAGCCCTGAAACTACCTGAATTTTATCCGGCTTGGCGATGGGGCCGATCTCCTTAGTGACCACATCCAGCACTTCTTTGCGGAAGGCGTCGAGGTTGCTGATGGGTTCGGCGGTGATGACGTAAGCGTAGATGCCCTGCCCCTTGATGTCGTGCGGGTAGCCCACTACGGCCGACTCTACTACTTTGGGGTGGGCGTTGATGGCATTTTCCACCTCGGCCGTACCCATGCGGTGGCCGGATACGTTGATGACGTCGTCGACGCGGCCGATGATGCGGTACATGCCGTTTTCATCGCGTCGGGCGCCGTCGCCGGTGAAGTATTTGTTGTCGTAATTGGCGAAGTAAGTAATGCGGCAGCGCTCGTGGTCGCCGTAGGTTGTGCGCAGAATGGAGGGCCAGGGGAACTTGACGCAGAGGATGCCTTCTACGTCGTTGCCTTGCAGCTCGTTGCCTTCGTTGTCTACGAGGCAGGGCTGAATGCCGGGCAGCGGATAGCCGGCATGAGCGGGCCGCATGGGGCTGATGTCGCCTAAGCCCGATATCATAATGCCGCCCGTTTCCGTTTGCCAGAGGGTGTCTACAATGGGGCAGTTGCCCTTGCCCACTACGCGGTGGTACCATTCCCATGCTTCTTCGTTGATGGGCTCGCCTACGCTGCCCAGCACCGTGAGGCTGCTGAGGTCGTACTTGTTCACAAAGTCGTCGCCATGCGCCATAAGGGCCCGGATGGCCGTAGGCGCGGTGTAGAACTGGTTGACTTTCAGTTTTTCTACCGACTGCCAGAAGCGGCCCGGATCGGGGTAGGTGGGCACGCCCTCAAACATGACGGTGGTGGCGCCGGACAGCAGCGGGCCGTATACGATATAGGAGTGGCCCGTGATCCAGCCTACGTCGGCCGTACACCAGTAGATGTCGCCATCCTGATATTGGAATACGTTGCGGAAGGTAAAGCTGGTGTATACCATATAGCCGCCGCAGGTGTGCACGACGCCCTTGGGCTTGCCCGTAGAGCCGGAGGTGTACAGAATGAAGAGCATGTCTTCGCTGTCCATTTCCTCAGCGGGGCAGTGGCCGCTTTGGCGGCCGACAACTTCATGCCACCACACGTCGCGGCCTTCCGTCCAGT
>CAYOTJ010000436.1:243-3696 GCA_964406855.1 uncultured Saprospiraceae bacterium | reverse complement strand
GGGCAGGGGTGGGAAGGTGTCCTTCAAAAGCAAGCTCTTCGGCCGGCCATTGCAGGGCCAACTGGCCGCCCAGCACGCCCGGGTGGTCTGCCCGGAGCCGGATGTCAACCACTTCGCCCGGGGCCAGCTCCCGGTCTTCGACCCGCAGCCCCAGAGGCGAGCGCAAGTCTATCGCCGGGCCTTGCAGCGCCTCGGCGCTGTTGTTGAGGTCGCCCACCTTGATGGCGATGAAGTTGAAGGCGAGGTCTTCGCGGAGGGTATCGATCCGCACCACCTCCGGGTAGGGCTCTGCCAGCGGAAACTGAGGGTCGAGGAACAAATAGCGCTCGTCAATAAACCGCCAGGAGGTATTGCCCACAAACACCGAGTCGATGTCGAGGATGATGCGCCGCATCCGAATGACGTCGGCCGTAGAGACGGTAGCGGTCTTATTGACGTCGGCGGCAATGATCTTGTAGGGCGAACCTAAAGGTTGTATGTTCAGGATGTGCCGGTTGATGAGGATGATGTCAAAAGTTGACAGACCCAGGCTGTGGTTGTCGTCGCGCAGGGGGCGCAGGATATAGTTGGTGTCGGCAGGCACTTCTTCAAATCGGTAATAGCCCTCGGCATCGGTCAATACCGTATCGGGATGAGGCCCCTCCAACAGCACCGCCGCACCGGGCACGGGCGCGCCGTCTTCTTTGCGCACATAGCCCTCAAGGGTGTGGGTATTGTTGCAGACGGCTTCAAGGGCTTGCAAGGTGAGCAGCACCGAGCAGGTTTCGCGCAGGCCGGCGTCGTCGATGGCATAGACGATCACCGGAATTTGGCCCACGTTATCACAGCTCAGAATCAGGCTGTCGGCCGTGGGATCGTTGGGGTCGAGGCTCAACAGCGGATCGCCGCAATTGTCGCTTACAAAAGCGACCAGATCGGCAGCCGTAAGGATGAGCTGGCCGGTTTCGTCCACTACAATCTCCTGGGCCGGAATACAACCCAGTTGGGGGGGCGTGCAGTCGCGCACCGTAAAAGGTATGGCCAACACGCCCGCATTGCCACAGGCATCGGCAACCGTCACGAGCCATTCGTGGGCTCCGGTGGGGTAGCTGCCTTCTATGCGGGGCTTGCCATTCACATAGCGCAGTTGGCCATAGGCGTCGGGCGCAGGCGGGCCGCTTTGGTTGAGGCGGAAGAGGTAGCTGAATACCAAGCTATCGGGGCAGTTGTCTTCGGCCGACAGCGGCACGGAGACGGCAGCTACGCAATCGCCTTCGTCGGGCACGCAAAACGACAACTCGCCCGCCGGCTCAATCACCGGGGGCAGCGTATCTACAATGCGCACCAACTGCACGTACTGGTAGCGCCCCGTAGCCGGCCCCAGCAGCGCGCTGCCCGAGCCCGTTACGCGGTATACTGAGGCCCCGTCCGACTCCAGCCGGAAGGCGTCGCCGGTTTCCGAGCCGGCATCAGGGCCGTCAAAGCGGGGCAGCGCCAGCGGCGGCGAGGCGCCGTCGTATTCGCACAAGTTAGTCATGAGGTGGGTGCGCCGCAGCTCGTAGCAGTAGTCGCCCCCCGACAGGCGTACAAATTATTCAGTTACCGACCACTCAAAATCATTGCAGCCGTCGGCCTCTTCCAGTGCGGGCTCGCTGAACGTCTGGGCGGCGCAGTCGCCGCTGCCGTCGGCGGGTATGGCTATGCCGTACAGGTGCTCGGGCGCAAAGGTGATGCGCTGGGTGTAGGAAGCCGGGAAATTGCCGGGGTTGTCGCGGGCCGTCCAACTGCGATCGATGTAGCCGATGCCGCAGTTGTCGAGTACGACGTTGGTCTGGAAGGTCACCTCAAAGTTGCAGTTGTCGGTAAACACCGGCGCCTGAAAATCAGCCAGCAGGTAGTTGGCGTAGTCGTCGTCGCAGTTGCGGGTGGCATTGGGCGGCGCCTGTTGCAGCAATACCGGCTGGCGGTCTTCGATGGTCGCTACCGATTGGCAAAAATTGGCTAACCCGTTGCAGTCGGTTACTTTCAGTACGGCGGTTACCGTAGCATTGGTACAATCGAGGTCGATGAAGGCCCGGAAGGCGCTGTCGGGTTCCTCCAGCAGCTTTATTTCCAGCAGCACATCGTCGCCGCAGCAGTCGTCGCGGCTGCCCTCGTCGATGTCTTCGGGGTCGAGCCGGGCCAGCCCCACAGCCGGCAGGCTCACCGTCACCTGACCGTCGCATAGCGGTATGGGCGGCAGGGCGTCTTCAATGGTGAGGGTCACTTCCGTAAGGGTGGCGTTGCCACAGTCGTCGGTGGCCTCGTATACAATTTCGTATTGGCCGGGCGTGAGGCCGGGAAAGGGCAGCTCGCCCCCCTGGCTGCCGTCGGTCTGCCCATTGGGGTACAGCGCTTCGCCTACGGGGGTGTAAATCCGCACGGTGGCGTTGTTGCAGTCGTCAATGACCTGAGCCGGCGGAATAAAACCCTGCGAGCGACACAGCCCGCCCTGGGTCAGCGGCGGCAGCGCCGCCCCCAACGTCACGTTGGCGGCCTGAATCACAGGCCCCAGCGTATCCGCCACCCGGATGAACTGCATGTTGTCGTTGCCCAGCCCGTCTACCGTAAACAAACTGCTGCCGCATACGTCAATCAGCAACCAGGTGCGCACAATGATGAAGTCGGGCGTGATGCCTCCGCACAGCGCCAGGGTGTCGTCGCTATGGGTGTAAGCCAGCCCGCAGGGTAACACTTCCACCAGCGCGGGCACGCCGGCGCCGGCAGCGGTTGGAGCAATCACGTCGGGGTTGGCCTGATAGTCGGCGCAGGAGACGGTCACATCCTCCGGGAAGCGCAGTTGGCTCTGGGTTACGCGGGTGGTGCGTATGGTTTGTACGCCTGTGCTCACATTGCCGGCCTGATCCACCGCCCGCCAGGTGCGTTGAATGACGATGGGGTTGGTAGCGCACTGGTTCTGGGCGGTCTGGTCGGTGTAGGTGACGGTGGTTTGGGTGCAGTCGGTGGCCGTCGCAAAGCCCGTGTTGGACGGGGCCGTCGACTGGTCGCAGGGCAGGGTCACGTCGGCGGGCTTCTGCAATACCGGCGCCGTAACATCCCGCACCGTCAGCAGGGTGCTGCAAGTGCTGTTGCCGCATTCGTCGGTCAGCACAGCCGTCAGCGTTTGTCCCGTATACGAGGCGGGTATGGTATTGCCTAAGCTGAGCCCCCCGGCCGTAAACACCTCTACGGAAAAAGATTCGAAAGTACTGGGCGTTCCTGCTATCACCAACTGAGGTGTTACACTAATGGAACAAGCCGCCGGAAACGACAGGTTGAGCGACGACTGGCAGGCCAATGACCCGCCGCCCCGCACAATCACTTCCTGCTCGGCCGTAGCAATGCAGCCGGTTTTGTTTTCAGCGCCATAAGCGTCGGGGCCGGCATCGAAGAGGTAGCGCATGCGGCAGGCTACCGCATCATCATCTGCCAGTC
>CAYOTJ010000436.1:0-233 GCA_964406855.1 uncultured Saprospiraceae bacterium | reverse complement strand
GAGATAGCGCACCTTATAAGTACCCGGCCCCAGCGCCCCGGGCGAAAAAACAGATGTATTGATGGTCTGCCCATTCTCCACCCGAAAGATGGAAAAGAAACCCAGCGCCGGCGTCAGCTCCGTCAGGTGGTCGTCAAAAGCCGTCGTAGCCGACCCCGTCATCTGCACGTCGGCCTCGCCCTGGCAGTAAAAATCGGCTAAGCCCTCAATGCGCGGGCTGGGGTAGTAACAGG
>CAYOTJ010000435.1:0-3714 GCA_964406855.1 uncultured Saprospiraceae bacterium | reverse complement strand
GAAATCTTCAAGGTGGTAGAGCAAATGCCTCGCTTCCCGGGTTGTGAAGACCAGGGCTCCGAAGAAGAGAAGAAAAACTGCGCCGCTCAGGAACTGCTGAAGTTCATCTACAAGAACATTAAGTATCCTGCTATTGCGCGTGAGAACGGTGTAGAAGGTACCGTAGTGGTAACCTTCGTTGTGGAAAAAGACGGTACGGTAACCGATGTCAAAGTGGTGCGCGATATTGGCGCCCAGTGTGGCGAGGAAGCCCTCCGCGTAGTAAACCTGATGAACACGGAAAACCTCCGTTGGACCCCAGGCAAGCAGCGCGGTCGTCCGGTGCGCGTGCAGTTTAACCTTCCTGTTAAGTTCAAACTCGAAGGTTAATCAAGCGCCGTCGCCCAAAGCAAGCGATTACGCCAAACAGCAAGAGCCATTCCGCAAGGGGTGGCTCTTGTCGTTTGGAGAAAGCCACAACTTCGCGTGGGTACAACTTTCACGACCGCAGGGCCGTTAGTGTTATTGTACGGTTCTCCCAGCCAAAATTCATGAATCTTGGCTGGGAGAACTATCTTATATTTGCCATCCCTTTCGTTTAATGCACATAACTATGAATACGACGATGCGCTATATATTTGCCCTTTGCCTGGCGTTGCTTAGCGCCGGCGCCCTGAGCTCGCTGAGCGCCCAGGATGCGCGCTTAGCACAGCAGTATTTTCAAAATGGCGAATATGAAAAAGCAGCGACGACTTACCTGAACCTTTATCAACAGAATAGCAATAACGACTACTTTTTTGACCGCTATCTCGAATGCCTCATCGCCCTACAGCGCTACGAAGAGGGCGAAGACGCCATCCGACGCCAATTGCGCCGCAACGCCGAGAATCCGACGCTTTATGTAATGTATGGCCAACTGCTGGAACGGCAGTACAAAAATGATGAAGCTAAAGCCCAGTACGCGCAAGCTATAGAAAAACTTACTCCCGACCAGTACTCCGTGACTCGTTTGGCCAATGCCTTCGTCAGTCTCTCCAAGTTTGATGAGGCCGTAGCTACCTACGAGCGAGGCATGGCCTTGCTCAAGGACAACCGCATATTTGCCTTCAACCTGGGCGAACTATACCGCCGAACCGGCGAATCGGGCAAAATGGTGGAAAACTACCTCAATGCCATCGATGATAATCCCGAACGGGTGTCGCAGATGCAAACCATTTTCCAGCGCTATTTTTCAGAGGCCGACTACCGCGAGCTGCAAACCCAACTTTACGCCCGAATTCAGACAAATGGCGACGCCACCTACTACCCCGAACTCTTAGCTTGGGTGTTTATACAGCGCAAGGATTATCGCAATGCCCTGCGCCAACTCAGGGCCATAGATACCCGTTATAACGAAAATGGCACCCGTGTTTATAATCTGGGACTCATTGCCTTAGCGGATAAAGACTATGACGCGGCCATAGCGGCCTTCGACTACATCGTAGAGAGCAAAGGCCAGGGCTCCACCTATTACCTCGAAGCCAAGCGGGAGAGCCTGCGCAGCCGCCGGATGAAACTCACCGAAGGATTTTCCTTTACCCGGGAGGACTTGCTGGTGCTGGAAGGTCTGTACGACGATTTTTTACGGGAGTTTGGGCGCACCCGCAGCACCGCCAGTATTATGATCGAGTTGGGAGAGCTGGAGGCCTTATATATCAATAACCTCGATCGGGCCGTAGTAGTACTCGATTCTATGATTCACCTGCCAGGCGTTGAGGGTACCTTGCAGGCCCAGGGCAAGCTAAATTTAGCCGACTACTACCTCATGCAGGGCGATGTATGGGAGTCGACATTACTCTACTCTCAGGTGGATAAGGCTTTTAAGGAAGATCCGCTGGGGCATGAGGCCCGCTTCCGCAACGCGCGGCTTTCCTATTTTTCCGGCGATTTTCAGTGGGCCCAGGCGCAGTTCGAAGTGCTGAAGGCTTCTACTTCCAAGCTCATTGCCAACGATGCTCTTGATCTATCTGTATTTATTATGGACAACCTGGGGTTAGACACCACGGCTGTAGCTTTACAGTTGTATGCTGATGCGGAACTATTGGTTTTCCAAAACCGCTTTGAAGAAGCTTTTGTCAAGATGGACAGCCTGTTGTTGGCCTTCCCGGAGCATTCCTTAGAAGACGACGTGCTGTACCTGCGCGGCAAGATATACACTAAACAGAGGCAGTACGAAAAAGCCGCCATCGCTTTTGAAGCCGTGGTAGAAAAATACCCCAAAGACATACGGGCCGACAATGCGCTCTTCGAGCTGGCGGGCCTGTATGAAAAACCGCTCAACGATATAGAAAAGGCCAAAACGCTGTATGAAAAACTGTTTGTCGACTTCTCAGGCAGCACCTTCGCCGTAGAAGCCCGAAAGCGCTACCGGATATTGCGTGGGGATAAAATACAGTAAAAGCGCCGTTTACGCTGCAATTAGACTTGGCCGGGTTGCGATGGATGGGCATCCAACCACTGCATCCCCGGCATTATAGCGCTGTCATCAGCAGCATCTTCCTATCGTGTATTGGCGCGCACCCATTGCAGGATGGCCTGAGTAGGTTGCGATTGCACGTCGGCGGGCAACTCTATTCGTTTTCGGGCGGCCAGATTGATGGCGTATGCCTGGCTATTGTCGCCTTGGGCGCGCAGCACTAAATATTGGTTATTGCGGGCGCTTTTGGGCACATTGTTAGACAGGGCCACAGGCTGGGTGAAGAGGGTATTAAGCCTGAATTTGCCATTGGCCCGGTCGTAGCTGGGGATAACCCCCTGGGATGCGCCGCCCGCAGTGGGCAGCAGGAAGAGCGAGTTATAGCTGCCGGTTTCTTCATCAAGGTATTCGGCCAGCGGCATTACAGGCCGGGGTTTGGCCTTATCGGTAAGGTCGAAAACAAAAACGCCCTGATCCTGAGCGTAGCCGATGAGGTAAGTTTCCCAGATTTCGAGGTGCTGAATCATACCCGACTGGGCGTCCACTTCGGGGCGGGCGCCGGCAAAGCGCGGCTTTAGAGGCGCCTGCATCTTGCGGCCGGCCACATCATATATATATAAGGTGTTGAAGCCTCGGATACCCACCAGTTGGCTGGTTTTATTGTACAGGACGTTGGCTATATAGTATGGAAAATCGGGGCTGACGTTGACGGGCAGCGTTTGGTTCTGCACCAACTGGCAGGTTTTGGTGTCGTAGAGTTCAAAGAGGCGATGGCTATCGCCGAGCTCGGCGTCGCGCGTGGTCGAATCGGCCCGGATGACAGCCAGCAAGTCCTGATCACGGATCCAAAAAGCATTTCCGTCTAAGATTTTATCTGGCAGGGCACAACTGTGGTTGGCTGGCGGTGGCGGGGCTTGGGTAGTGGTATCTTGCGCGCCGCCGTTGTTGGCGCCACCGTTGGAGGAGGTTGAGGGTTCGCCAGAGCAGTTGGGAAGCAGCAGCGAAATGGAAAGCCCCAGGGCAATAGTCCAGAAACTGAAAAGAGATGATTTCATCGGAATACGTTTTTTTTCAACCAAGTAAAGGTAATTGTTTTGCGCGATTAACTCAAATTAATCATCGTCGGCACATATAACGCTGAGCCATGCAGGTATAATGCAGAGCTGGTTGAGATGGATTTTTTTTGGGCCCCGCCGCATAGCATTCACCTCCGAACAACACCCTACGCGGCGCCGGGTGTTCCGCTCCTATGGCCATCTGCCCCGCGTCCTTTGGGGGCC
>CAYOTJ010000434.1:0-3721 GCA_964406855.1 uncultured Saprospiraceae bacterium | reverse complement strand
ATTTTTCCGGTTTCAGCAACACATACGTCAGGTAGCCAAAAACCGCAATGGATAAAATGAGTAATGCAATCATGGTTAGCAGTTTTCAAAAAATTTGACGGCAGCATAGCACAGCCCGAAAAGGGCAAAAGCCAGCGCAGCTAATAATAAGATGACCATCAGTCAAGCGTTTTAATCAGATAATGGCAAGCGACCCCTCCGGCCGCACTACCAGCAGTATGGTCACTACGCCAGTAATGGGGCCAAAAGGAGGCCAAAAAAATTTAAGTCTTTTAATTGATTGAAAAACAATAAATTAAATGCAGTCCTCTAAATGAGCGCGCACTAAAACCCTATCGTTTTGGAAGGGGAGCTTATCAAAATGATAAGGTAGCGGGCAGAAGAGAACTGCCCGTAGGACTACTTTTCAGGGGCCTGCCCCGCAGGGCATTCAGCTCCTGAGGCAGCCTGCGCGGGGCCGCTACGCTACGGGGCTCGCTCGTCGCTCGGCCGGCGCCCTTTGAGGGGGCGCCGTCTGGCGGCCTGATGCCGCCACCCCTCCGCATCGCTAGGCCGGCCATACGCCTGCGCACAGGCGCTAAAGTTGATACTGCTCAATTTTGCGGTACAAAGTGGCAATGCCGATTTCCAATAGCCGGGCTGCCTCGGCTTTGTTGCCGCCGGTATGGTTCAGTACTTTCTGGATGTGCAATTTTTCAGCGCTGGCCATCGAAAAGGCAGAGAGCGCCTGATGGTCGCCATCGGGCTGCATGTCGTAAGGCAGGCAGTCGAGGGTTAGCTCATGGCCGTCGGCAAGGATAACGGCCCGCTCAATGATGTTTTTGAGTTCCCTGATGTTGCCAGGCCAGGCATAGCGCTCCAATCTGCGCCTGAACCCGTCATCCGCGCCAGTAACGCGCTTGTTGATCTTGTCGGCAAAGATGGCCATAAAATGCTGCGCAATGGGGTAAATGTCCTCTCTTCGGTCGCGCAGGGGCGGCAAATGAATGTTAAAGATATTGAGCCTGAAATATAAATCGCTTCTAAAGCGCCCAGCCTCGCTTTCTTGTTTGAGATCGCGGTTGGTGGCTGCAATCAACCGAAAATTGGAGTGCGAAGGCTTGGTATCGCCCACCCGCAGATAGGTGTTGGTTTCAAGCACGCGCAGCAGTTTGGCTTGCAGCTCGGGCGGCATCTCGCCTATTTCGTCTAAAAATAAGGTACCTCCATTGGCTTCTTCTATCAGCCCTTTCTGATCTTGCATAGCCCCGGTAAAGGCGCCTTTGCGATGGCCGAAGAGCTCGCTCTCTAAAAGTTCGCGGCTAAAGGCGCTGCAATTGAGCGCCACAAAGCTCCTGCCGGCCTGTAGGCTGGCCTGATGAATGGCTTGGGCAAATACTTCTTTACCAGAGCCCGTTTCGCCGGTTAGCAGCACGCCGGCTTCGGTGGGCGCCACTTTGCGCGCCAGCGCTATGGCGCTGCGTATGCCTGCCGACGCCCCGATGATGGACTCGAAGGCGAAGCGCTCGCCTACCCGCTTCTCCAGGGCCGCTATTTTCTGTTGCATCCGCGAGCGCTCTATGGCCCGATATACCAGCGGCAGGATGCGGTCGTTGTCATCGCCCTTGATCAGGTAGTCGAAAGCGCCGTTTTTGATGGCTTGTACCCCATCGGGCACATTGCCGTAGGCCGTAAGCAGGATCACTTCGCTGGCGGGCTGTAGCTGTTTGAGGCGCGCCACTAAGTTTACGCCGCTATCATCGGGCAGCCGCACATCGCACAAGATAACGTCTACCGATTCGTGGGCTAATTTTTTAAGTCCGCTCTTGCCGTCGGCGGCTTCCAATACCTGAAATCCCTCAGCCTGCAAGATGCGGGCCAGCAGGGAGCGAAGCTTGTCTTCATCGTCGATGATCAGTATGGTTGCTTCCATGATACGGCCGGGGATGTACCCTGTGGCATTTTACAACCACTTGGGCGTTACG
Source organism: uncultured Saprospiraceae bacterium (assembly GCA_964406855.1). Lineage (GTDB taxonomy): Bacteria > Bacteroidota > Bacteroidia > Chitinophagales > Saprospiraceae > JAUMBM01. The sequence goes on along the minus strand of CAYOTJ010000434.1, from coordinate 1,757 downwards.
GGATCTGATTCGTAATCTTCCATGAGGTCGATTAGGGCATTTATTTCCTCTTCTACGATGAGCATTTGCCGATGCTCGCGACGCAGGAAGCCTTCGGCAGCCAAGTGGTCGAGGTGGCGCAGCAGATGATCGTAAAAGCCTAAGGTGTTGAGTATGCCTAAGGGTCGGCGGTCGTGCCCGAGTTGGCCAAGGGTAGCCAGTTCAAAGAGCTCGTCGAGGGTGCCGTAGCCTCCGGCTAAGGTGACGACGGCATCGGAGAGCTGCGCCATAAGCACTTTGCGCTCGTGCATGGTAGGCACTACATGCAGCTCCGACAAGCCCGTATGGCATACTTCCTTAGCCAGCAGATGTTCGGTGATGACGCCTACTACCCGGCCGCCCTGCGCCAGAGCGGCATCGGCCAATACGCCCATCAGGCCCACGCTGCCGCCGCCATAGATAAGGGTGTATCCTTTACGCGCCAGGGCGGCGCCCAAGGCGCGTGCCTGCTCGGCGTAGACGGGATCTTTACCCGTTGAAGACCCACAAAAAACTAATACATTTTGCATAATGCCTAAAAAAAGTGCGGTTAATAAATGACGGACAAATTAAGTCAATCCGATCGGGTTTATGCGGCTGTGACGGTATATTTGGCAAAAAAAAGCATGAAAAAGATAGTACTACTTACCGTACTTGCGCTAATGGCATCGGCAGACCTTGCGGCGCAAACTTTATTGGCGGCTTATGCGGGCAATGCGGGTAATGAATCCTTCATGGATGTGCTCCAGCTCTCCAATGGCCGCTATATTGTATTGGGCGTAGCCGATGATCTCAACTGGCTGCCGCCCACGGCTGAGCGCATCGAGTGGGCCAACCCCGGCATAGCCAACAATCAGGGTAGCGGCCGCACTTGTTTTGTGTTGGAGTTCGACCCCGGCCTGCGCCATATCCTCAGGGCTTTTTCCCTTCCGGCCGGCGCCGCTGAAGACTTCCGCTTTGTAAAAACTACCAATATACCCGGCGAAGCTACCGGCGAGGTATACCTCAGCGGCGACACCCACGATAGTAGCCAGGGCGGATACTTCGTCGGTAAGCTCAATGCCAATTTTGTGCAGGATGCCCCAACGGGCTTCTCCTGGGTGATCAATATAAAAGCGGCAGCCGGCGCCTACCCCGATATCTACCAGCCTTGGGACGTAAGCGCCGATGGGCGCGTGGTATACGCCTACGGCGATTCGCACGACTACAACTGGTCGGCGCTGTATCGCACCGATCCGCAAGGGCAAGACGAAGTGGTACCCAACTGGCGCGTACACTGGAAAGTGGGCGGCGGCGAATACTATGGCGCAGCGGCCAACTTTCCCGGCGGTTTGGATGGGCTTGATTTCAGCGGCATCGTTTTCAAGCGCGACGGCAGCCGCTGCGAACTCCGCTCCACCCATGCCGACGACTACAACCTCTGGCAGCCCGACGGCAATGGCGGCACAAAAAAAGGCAAATGGCCCTTGGATGTGCTCTTCAACGGGCCCTGCGCCCCGGGCCAAAGCGGCAACACCTCCAGCGGCCCCGGCTATACGGGCTATTCGCCTCCGGGTACCTTTACATACGGGCCTTCTTCGGTATGCCTCGACCGGCGCACGGGCGCCATGTACATTGGCTTTAATGCCAAAAGCGTTTTGCCCGACGGGCAGCCCGACTTCGAGCCGGCTGTGATGGCTATGGACGCCTCCGGGCAGTTGCTCTGGTGGTCGAGGCTCTACCATGAGGTGCGCCCCGAC
>CAYOTJ010000433.1:0-3760 GCA_964406855.1 uncultured Saprospiraceae bacterium | reverse complement strand
CGCTGGTACTGGCGGGCGAGCGCGGTATAAGCCAGGCGGCAGTGATCAAGCAGTAGCGCAATGCCACAGGACATATCATCGGCCGGCCTGACTTTGCCGTTGGCCGACCGATGGTATTATCAAGCGCAGCGTCTCGCTGTCTTATTTCGGGATTAACCCAGCAGCTTTCGTACCATATCCAGGGCGTAGATGCTGGCTAAGTGGATGTTTTTTACCCGATCTTTACCTGCCCGGATGAGGCGGGTTTCGGTGCGTTCTCCATTGCCTGCGGCCAGCCATATTGTGCCTACGGGCTTGTCGGGCGTGCCGCCATCGGGGCCGGCGATGCCCGAGGTAGCCACCGCTACATCTACGCCCAGGCTGAGGCGGGCGCCGGCTACCATCTCGCGCACGGTGGCTTCACTTACGGCGCCATGAGCCGCTAAAGTGCCAGGCGAAACGCCCAGCAACGACTCCTTGATGCGATTGTCATAAGCCACTACGCTGCCCTGAAAATAGGCCGATGAGCCCGGTACGCTGGTGATGAGGTGAGCCAGATAGCCGCCGGTGCAACTCTCGGCGGTAGCTAAGGTGAGGCCGCGCTCGCGTAGCCGTCTTCCTATGGCGGCTTCCAGCGTATCGTTTTCGTAGCCGAAGACGACGTCGGGAAGGCGCTCAATCAGCAGGCCTTTGTAGTGGTCGAGTTCGGCGGCTAAGGCAGATTCGTCGGGGGCGCGCCCGGTGAGGCGCAGGCGCACCTGGCCCAAGTTGGGGAGATAGGCCAGTTTGATGTGTGCCGGCAAGGCATCTTCGATGTCGGCGATGCGCTCGGCTAATATGGTTTCCCCTTCGCCCACCGTCAGCAGGGTGCGATGTTGGATGGGCTCGCCGCCGAACTTTTCGCGCAGGCGGGGCATCACCTCAGCCGTCATGAGGTACTCCATCTCGTGGGGTACGCCGGGCATGGATACCACCACTTTACCCTGGTGTTCTATCCAAAGGCCGGGGGCTGTGCCTTGCTGATTGGTGAGCACATCGGCATTGTCGGGGATGAAGCATTGCGCTTTATGCGCTTCGGTGGCGGTGCGGCCAAAGCGGGCAAAGATGCGGGCGAGCCGCTCAAAGGTAGGCTCGTGAAAAGACAACCCAACGCCAAAGAAGTCGGCCAGCGCCTTTTTGGTGATGTCGTCCTTGGTGGGGCCCAGTCCGCCTGTGATGAGTACGGCGTCGGCCTGCTGTAGCCCTTCGGTCAGCCCTTGTTGTATGGGGCCAAGCTCGTCGCCTACCACGGCTGTTTGCACCAAGCGGGCGCCGATGAGGTTGAGGTGTTGGCCCATCCAGGCGGCGTTGGTATTGACGATTTGCCCGATGAGGATTTCGTCGCCAATATTGAGGAGATAAATGCGCATGGCTTATGTTTTGGGAGGACTACCAGGAACGTGTTCTGCCCCCGTCGACGGTGAGGTTGGTGCCGGTGATGTAGGCTGCGGCCGGCGTGGCCAAGAAGGCGGCTGCGGCTGCAATCTCTTCGGCTGTGGCGAATCGGCCCATCGGTATTTCCTCTATCATAGCCTCAATGACCTGCTGTTCGGTGCGGTTCGAGGCGGCGGCCTGGTTGCGGATGATCTCCTGAAGCCGGTCGGTATAGGTGGCGCCAGGCAGGACGTTATTGACGGTAATGCCTTCGGGCGCCAATTCGTTCGACAGCGTTTTGGCCCAGTTGGCCACTGCGGCGCGCACCGTATTCGACACGCCGAGGTTGGGCAGGGGCGACTTCACAGAGGTAGAGATGATGTTGATGATGCGGCCATAGCCGCTGCGCTTCATGCCTGGCAGTACGGCCTGTACCAGCAGGTGATTGCAGAGGAGGTGGTTGTGGAAGGCCTGCTCCAATTGTTCGATGCCTGCCTCCGGCAGCGGGCCGGCGGGCGGGCCTCCGGTATTATTCACGAGGATGTGTATGTCTTTGACAGCGGTGAGGCCCCGCACCCGTTTGCGCAGGTCGGCGCTATTGGTGAAGTCGGCTTGCAGGAAGTCGTGCTGCTGGCCTTGGCTGTGGTCGAGCTCGCGGGTGAGTTGCGAGAGTGTTTCGGCCGAGCGGGCCACGAGGGTTACGTTGGCGCCCAGCAGGGCCAGCTCAAAGGCTATGGCTTTGCCGATGCCGCGGCTGCTGCCGCACACCAACGCGTTTTTTCCGGTCAACGTTATGTTCATTGGCGAATGCGCTGTATTTTGCCCAAAATTACGGCTTTGCCGCGATAACCGTTGTGCTAACCAAAAAAACTACTGTTTTATGGCCATCAGCAAACCATTTAACCTCAAAGGCTGGATAGAAGAGAACCGCCATCTGTTGAAGCCCCCCGTGGGCAATCAGCAAATATATAAAGGCAACGACGACTACATCGTGATGGTGGTAGGAGGCCCCAATGGCCGCAAAGATTACCACTGGGAAGACGGCGAGGAGCTCTTCTATCAGCTCGAAGGAGACATCTCCGTGAAGATCATTGATGAGGAGGGGCGCCCCGAAACCATACACATCCGCGAGGGCGAGATGTTTCTGTTGCCGCCCCGCGTGCCGCACTCACCTCAGCGCCCGGCTAATACGGTGGGCATCGTGATTGAGCGGTACCGGAACCCGGGTGAGATCGATAAGTTGATGTGGTTTTGCGAGAACTGCAATCAAAAGCTCCATGAAGCCAGCTTTCCGCTTCAGGACATTGGCACCCAGATCAAAGCGGCCATACAGGAATTTATGGCCGATGAAAACCTGCGCACCTGTAAAAACTGCGGCACGGTAATGGCCGCGCTCTAAGGGCTTGTTTAGACGTCAAATGGCAACTTACTTCGCTTCTGATTTTCACCTCGGCGTAGATGCGCACCTCAGCAGCGCGGAACGCGAACGGCAGTTGGTGCGCTGGTTTAGCGCCATTGAGCGCGACGCCGAGGCTGTTTATATTGTAGGAGATCTTTTCGACTTCTGGTTTGAGTACGCTACCGTTGTGCCTCGGGGCTTCACCCGGCTGCTGGGTAAGCTTGCAGAGCTGCGCGACGGGGGTCTGCCCATCTACTTCTTTACGGGCAACCACGACATGTGGATGTTTAGCTACTTTGAACAGGAATTGGGCATTCCGGTATACCGCGAGCCCATTGTGCGCCAGATTGGCGACAAGCAGTTCTTCATCGGTCATGGCGATGGCCTCGGCCCTGGCGACTATGGCTATAAATTCATCAAAAAGGTATTTGCCAATTCGCTCTGTCAGTGGCTTTTTGCGCGTCTGCACCCCAATTTTGGCATTGGCCTGGCACAGACGCTATCCGGCAGCAGCCGGGCCGCCAACCCCAGCCCCGACGTTTTTCTGGGAGAAGATCAGGAGTGGCTGGCCGCTTATGCCCGCCGCAAGCTCGAAGCGCTGCCTCATATCGACTATTTCATCTTTGGCCACCGCCACCTCCCCATCGATATGCTGCTGCCCAATGGCCATAGCCGCTACCTCAACCTGGGGGAGTGGCTGTATCACAACAGCTATGTGGTATTTGACGGCATTGAAGCCCGCCATGCTTTTTTTGAGCGCCCGGAAGGGGGACGGGTTTTTGGGCCATAGTAGTGCCCCGCCAAAATTATCGTTCTCCAAGCCAAGGGTTATAAATCGAAATCCGGGGAACAATAAAGCCGTAAGAGGCTGATCCGGGCATTTGGTTTTTTTACAGTTATCCGTTTTTGGGGTCGGACCAGGGGGTGAAGCGGTATGCGTGAGGCACGAGCGCATAAGAGCGGAACACC
>CAYOTJ010000432.1:0-3770 GCA_964406855.1 uncultured Saprospiraceae bacterium | reverse complement strand
GGCGCGCTCCGCACAGCTCTCCAACAACATACCAACCAGGACGACGCCCGCGATGCCCGCCAGGACGCCGAGCTCAAGCGCCTCGCCAATGCTGTAGCTCAGTTGCCCGTGCCCGAAACCATAGGCCAACTGCTGACCGAGCTGGCCGCCCTGCGCGATCGACTCACGGCTCACCTCGCCCAAGACGACGCCCGCGACGCCCGCCAGGAGGAAGACATCAAAGCCCTCGTCAAGCGCCTCGATGCGCTCCCCGCCCTCGCCGACATAACCGGCTTGGTAGAGGGCTTGCGCCAGGTGCAAGCCAAACTCCAAACCCACCTCATCGCCGACGACGCCCGCAATGCCCGCCAGGACAAAGCCATCGACGGCCTGACAGAAGACGTCAAAGCCATACCCGTCCTCAAAAACGAGCTGCTGACCGCCCGTACCGATATCGCCGCCAACTTCCAGCAGGACGAGCGCCAGGACTGGGCCATCCGCCAGCTTCAGGACGACCTCGCCAAACTGCCCTCCCTCGACGCCATCAACCAGTTGTTGGCCAACTTAAATGCCCTGCGCAGCGCCTTTGAAAGCCATAAAGCCGAAGACGACGCCCGCGACGCCCGCCAGGATCGCGAGATCGACGAACTGCGCAAAAACCCCGGCGACCCCGGCGACCCCACAACGCCCGATGACAGCTTCCGCCAACTGCGCGCCGATTTCGACCGCCACAAGGAGGAAGACGACCGCCGCGACCAAGGGCAAACCGCAGCCATCGCCAGCCTCAGAAAAGACCTGAACGACCTGCCCGGCCGGGCAGAGCTGGAGCGCGTTGTTCGCAGCATTGAGGTTGTCGCAGCCGAGTTTAATGCTTACAAAAACCTCAACGACAGCCGCTACCAACAACAGCAATCCACCCTCGACGACCTCTCCGCCTGGCGGCAGACCGCCGCCGAAACCCTGCGCGCCATCCAGGCCCGGTTGGCGGAACTTCAAGGACTGGAACCCCAATTGGAGCTGCTGAAAGACACCCTCAACGCCGAACTCCAGGCCCTCGCTCAGCGCTTAGACGCCGAACTGGCCGCCCTAAAGCCCCTACCCGATCGCTTCGCCAAACTCGAAGCGCTCGTGCAGCTCATTCAGGCCGGCGCAACGGAAGATCAGGTGCGGCAATGGTTAGCCGAGCTGCGGCAGGAACTGGCGCAGCAATGGAATGCCGAACTGGCAGAACTAAAACCGCTGCCCGCCCGCATCACTGAGCTCGAAGCCCTGCTGAACGCCATAAACCCCGGCATCTCCGAGGAGCGGGCGCGCCAACTCCTCGATGCCGCCGTTCAGGGGCTGCGCACAACTTTAGAGGGCCAGTTGGCTCAGCAGCGAAACGAGCAGAACCAAACAACCCATCAACTCGCCGAACGCCTCGGCAAAGCCGAAGCCGACATCGTCAACCTCTTCCGCTTAGTGGGTTCCGGCGATTCCGGCAATGAGGTCAGCGAAGACTACGTAAGGGCCGAAATCCAGCGCTTGGATCGCAACCTGCGCGACCTCGTCGACAACCTCGATCGCAAATACGAAGGGCTGCTGGGCCTTGCCGCCATCGTTGGCGGCCTGCAAACCGAACTGTCAACCCGGCCCACTACCGCAGCCGTCAGCCAACTCATCCAGCAAGCGATAGCCGGCTTAGCCTCCGCCGAGTCGCTGACCGCCTTGGAAAGCCGCCTGCAAGCGCAGTGGATTGCCGACCGCCTCAACCTCCGCAATGAGCTGATTAGCCAGTTCCACACCGAATGCAACCTGCTCATCAGCCAGAAATGGTCAGAACTGGACGGCCGCCTCGACGGCTTGGCCGCCCGGCTACAAACCACCTGGGAGGGACAGCTCGCGCAAGCGCTGGCCGCCATCTGGGAAGCGCTACCCGACCAAACCCTGCCGGAGGGCTGGATACAACTGCTCCTCGATCGCGCAGCCCAACTCGACACGGCCTTAGCCGCCGGGCTCGAAGCCCGCATAACCCTGCTCTGGGAGCAAACCTGGCAGCAAACCCTGCTCCGGGAGGTCGCCCGCCTCGATGCCGAACTCGAAGCCCGATTGCTGGCCGACGCAACAACCCGCCAGGAGCAACTGCTCGACGCCATCGACCAGCGCGACTACCTCACTACCGCCGCCTGGACGCTCATCAAAGTATCCTTCAAACAGGAAATTGAAAACGAGGTACAGGCCCTCATTCAGGCGCTGCCACCCGTACTTACCCCCGCCGAAGTAGCTGAATTGGCCCGGGAACAGGCCGCCGCCCTCGACAATGTGCTCAGCGCCGCCCTCGACGTCCGCCTGAAAAGTTTGGAAGAACTCAACTTAAAGGCCCGTCTCCAAAACCTCGAAGACCGCCAGCAACAAGCAGGCGATGTTTACAATGACTTTGTCATCTCTATCAATAGCCTCAACTTAGTAGAGGTCAAGGCCATCGTCAACCGTCTGGAATCCTGGCGACAATCAACCAATAGCCGCTTAGACAAACTCGACGCCCACGTCCAAACCCTGTCTGAAGACATCGCCAACAGCGCCGATTCCGCCGCCGCCCAGCGCTTGGCTCGCCTTTGCCTCGACGGCTGGGGCATTGCCGCCGGCCTGGAGGTATACAGCGATAAGGACTATTGCATCCACATCTCGCCGGGCCGGGGCGTTACCCCCGACGGGCAATTGGTCGTAGCCCCCGAGCCGCTGTCCTTCATCGGCTACCGCATGTTGGCCGAGTCGGAGAAAAAAAACATTGAAGATGCCCTGCCCGCCGACATCCCGGTATGGGCGCTCATCCCCTTCGCCGAAGAAAAAAACATCGACGGCAAAGTGCAGTGCTGGCTCACGCCCCAAACCAATCAGGAGCGCGACAAACCCTTCATCGTAGACAAAGTAGTGGTGCTGCTGCCCAACCAGCAAGTCTGCCTCATCCGCACCGACGACTACCTGCGCAGAGCCGGCAGCATCGTGCGCCTGCCCGAAAACGAGCGCAACCGCACTAAGTTCGCCGACGCCAAAGCCTGGACTACCCACTGGGATGGCCGCCCCTCCGACTACGAGCTTTCCTCCGAGCGCCTCACCCAACTCCAGACCCTCGGCGGCCAGAATGAACCCGCCTTCGAACGCCTCCGCCAACTCGCCGGCGGCGACCGCTACTTCGAATATGCCGACTACCTCTTCGGCGCCGATTTCAGCCCCGAAGACAACCTCGCCTCCGAAGACAACCTCTACCGGGCCTTCCATCCCGCGCTATCCCTCAAAACCATACCCCTCTATCGCTTTGGCTTTATGCCCGGCGATGATTGCACCACCGAAGAACTCGACGCTACGGAGTTTCCGGCTATTGCCGGCCTCCAAGACCTCTACACCAACTGGAAGCCCATCGTCGACCTGGCCCTCAATGACGTCAACGATCAGCTCGGCCAGCTCCTCAACGACTACCATGCCGTGCTGTTCCCCCAACTGCCGCCCCAGGCTTTCCGCAATAAGCTCAACATCCTGTTGGCCAACTGGAAAGCCTACACCCGCCTCGCCGAGCGCAAACCGGAGGCCATCGAAAAGTGCTACATTCAGTACTTCTACGACTGGGCACGCGACCTCATTACGGCCTACCACGAATGCCGCGACGAGCTCCGCCAACTCATGCGCGAGGTGCTGCTCCTTACCCCCGAAGCCGGCCTGCGCCGCCCCCGACGCCTCATGCTCGGGCCGGCCTTCCGCCCCGATCAGGCCGGCCTCGCCGCACTCCTCTTCGAAACGCCGGCGGCGCCGAACTC
>CAYOTJ010000431.1:0-3772 GCA_964406855.1 uncultured Saprospiraceae bacterium | reverse complement strand
GCCGCTCGACTCGTGGCACATGTTCGAGCAGTCGGGCAGGTTGTTGGTGCCGTACTCCCGCACAAAAAGCTGATAGAGAAAGGCCGCTTCGTTGCTGGTGCGGCCCGAAGTGTAAAACAAGGCTTCATTCGGAGAGGCAAGACCATTGAGCTCGCGGCCCACGAGCTGAAAGGCTTCCTCCCAGCCGATGGGCTCGTAGTGGGTGGCGCCCTCGCGCAACAGCATGGGCTCGGCTAAGCGGCCTTGCTTGCCCAGGGTGAAGTCGGACCACTGCCGCATATCGGCTACGCTATTGGCGGCAAAAAATGCTCGCCCGATGGACTTTTTCTGGGCCTCTTCCGCTATGGCTTTCATGCCATTTTCGCAATACTCGCCCAAGCGCGAGCGGTCGTCGTCGGGGTCGGGCCAGGCGCAACCCGGGCAATCAAAGCCGCCCTTCTGGTTGATTTTAAACATGGTCTTCACTGCCCGACGCGGCCCCATATAGCGGTTGGCATGCCGCAAGGCGGTAAGTACGGCGGGCATACCGGCTGCTTTTTCGGTGCGCGCAGCCAGCCTGAGGCCGGTAAAAGTAGCGGGCGGTTGGGCGCCGCTCAGGACGGCCACGATGCGGCGCTCGTTGTCGTTGAAAGAGGAAGTCTGTTTTTGCTCTGCCATAGCCCTCAGTTAGGATGCAAAAATAATGCGTTCTGCGCCACTGTACACATTAAATCGGCCGTGGCGTAAAAAACCGATCAAACTCAGGTTGTAAGCTTCAGCCAGCTCGACGGCTAAGCTCGACGGGGCCCCCACGGCAGCTAAGGCCGGCAAGCCCGCCATCAGGGCTTTTTGTACCAGCTCGAAACTGGCCCGCCCGCTCACCAATGCCAAGTGTTCGCGCAGGGGCAGCCAGCCTTTGCGCATGGCCGCGCCCAGCACTTTGTCGAGGGCATTGTGCCGGCCTACGTCTTCGCGCAACAGCAGCAGCTCGCCACGGGCATCGAACAGACCCGCCGCATGAAGCCCGCCGGTGGCGGCAAAGGCCGACTGCCCCGCCAGCAGGGTCTCGGGCAAGGCCGGCAAGCCGGAAGCAGCTAACCGGGGCAGGCCCGGCTGGGGGTAATAGCCCGGCGTGAGGCGCACCTGCTCCAGCGATGCCTTGCCGCAAACCCCGCAGGAGGAAGCCGTATAAAAATGCCGCTCTAACCGGGCTACATCAACGGCTACGCCGGCGTGCAGCTCCACTACCAATACGTTCTCTTCGCCGCCGGGGGCGCCGGCAAAACGCACCGAAGCCACATCGCGGTAGCCGCCGATGACGCCCTCCGTAAAGAGAAAGCCCAGCGCCAACTCGGCGTCGTGGCCGGGGGTGCGCATCGTCACCGATACGGAGGTATAGCTGCGCCGGCCCGCCGGCCCATGAGCTAATTTAATCTCCAGCGGCTCCTCTACGGCCAGCGCGTCGGTGGCGGTATGCGTGGCGCCGTCGGCCTCGCGCTTCAGTACAGCAAACGAGGTCGAGGCCGCCGACTCCCGGTGGGGGTAATTCATAATATGGTATTAATGGCTCATTCCGCTGCGCGCAGCCGCTTGAAGGCATTGATGAGCGCATTGGTAGAGCTGTCGTGGCTGGTTATGGGTTGGTCGTTGCGCAGTTCGGGCAGGATGGCGTTGGCCAATTGCTTGCCCAACTCTACGCCCCACTGGTCGAAACTGTAGATGTTCCAGATGACGCCCTGTACAAAAATTTTGTGCTCATACAGCGCAATGAGGCTGCCTAAGCTGCGGGGCGTGAGCCGGCGTAGCAAGATGGAGTTGGTGGGCCGATTGCCGCTAAATACCTTAAAAGGCAGCAGCTCAGCCAGGGCCGCCTCATCCATGCCCTTGGCGGCCAATTCGGCCCGCACTTCTTCCTCCGACTTGCCCTTCATCAGGGCTTCCGTTTGGGCAAAGAAGTTGGACAACAGCAGGGTATGATGGTCGCCTATGGGGTTGTGGCTGCGCGCCGAGGCGATAAAATCGCAGGGGATGAGCTTGGTACCCTGGTGGATGAGCTGGTAAAAAGCATGCTGGCCATTGGTGCCGGGCTCGCCCCACACTATGGGGCCGGTTTGGTAGGTTACGGCCGCGCCGCTGCGGTCGACACACTTGCCATTGCTCTCCATATTGCCCTGCTGAAAATAAGCAGGAAAGCGATGCAGGTATTGGTCGTAGGGCAGTATGGCCTCGGTTTCGGCCCCAAAGAAGTTGTTGTACCACAAGCCCACGAGGGCCAGCAATACCGGCGCGTTGCGCTCGGCGGGCGCAGTGCGGAAGTGCTCATCCATAGCGTGGAAGCCCTCCAGCATAGCCTCAAAATGATCAAAGCCTATGGTGCAGGCAATGGACAGACCTATGGCCGACGTGAGCGAATAGCGGCCGCCTACCCAGTCCCAGAAAGCAAACATATTGGCGGGGTCGATACCAAAGGCCTTTACGCCTGCCGTGTTGGTAGATACAGCTACAAAGTGCTTGCTGATGTGGGTCTCGTCGGCGGCATGTTCCAAAAACCAAGCGCGGGCCGACTGGGCGTTGGCCATCGTCTCCTGGGTAGTGAAGGTCTTGGAAGCAATGATAAAAAGGGTGCGCTCGGGATCCACCCGCTTCAGGGTTTCGGCTAAGTGCGTACCGTCTACATTCGATACAAAGTGCGCCTCTACGCCCGGAACCCAGTAGGGGCGCAGCGCTTCTGTAACCATCACCGGCCCGAGGTCGGAACCCCCGATGCCAATATTGACGACATGCGCGATGGGCCGGCCGGTATAGCCGCGCCAGCCGCCGCTGTGAAGCTGATCGCAGAAGGCTTTCATCTGAGCCAATACCGCGTTTACTTCCGGCATTACATCGACCCCGTCTACGTATATCGGGCGGTTCGACCGGTTGCGCAGGGCCGTATGCAGCACGGCGCGGTCTTCGGTGGCATTGATGCGGGCGCCCGAAAACAGCGCATCTATGGCCTGAGGCAACCGGCATTCTTCAGCCAGCGCCAGCAATAGGCGCAGCGTCTCGTCGGTGATGCGGTTCTTGCTGTAGTCGAGCAGCATATCCTCAAACCACAGGTGAAAGCGATTGAAGCGGTCGGCATCAGCGGCAAACAGGTCTTTCATTTGCACCTCAGCCATATTGGCGTAGTGCGTTTTCAGTTGGCCCCAGGCTTGCGTCCGGGTTGGGTTGATCTTGTCGAGCATGGTTTTTGTAGTAATGAAACAGCTACTGGCGGGCGGCATGTTGCCCAATACCGCGCAAATATCGGCATTTGCCCGGAACCCGCGACGAAAATCAGCACATGCGCTTGCCCACAAAGTATCTCCTGTATGCAAAAATTTCAACCCGACGCCGTAAATTCGTTTCCATTTGCGGTCCTTGCGCCGCTTAGCCGAAATCGCCATTATGGAAGACCGCAACAAAGGCGCTTACCAGACCTTACTTTATGCCTTCGTGAAAGACATACTCGTGGTATGCCCGCGCTGTTCGGGCAAGGCCCTTGTAAAAACGGGCAACTTCCAGGCCATGCGCGCCGTCACCGATGAGGTGCGCGTCGTTTGTATACACTGCGGCTACAACCAGCAGATGCACGACATTCCTCACCGCCAGGACAAAAAGCAGCGCCGCGGTAAGATCATGATCTTTGGCGCCCCCGTCGACCCCTTCTTCCACCTTCCCGTTTGGTTTCAGACCTCATTTGAGGGCAACACCCTTTGGGCTTACAACCTCGAACACCTCAGCTTTCTGGCGCAACACATAGGGGCCCGCC
>CAYOTJ010000430.1:0-3772 GCA_964406855.1 uncultured Saprospiraceae bacterium | reverse complement strand
GCAGCCTCATTGCTACCGGCGATATGGGAGGTCGTGTACAACTGTGGAATGCAGTTGATGGACTCACCACAGCAGCGTTCCAGTCGGGTAATGCTTCCATCAATGGTTTAGCCTGGTCGCCAAATAGCCAGCGCCTGTCTGTGGCAACGCCAGGCGATGTGGTTGTACTTTACAATCGCGAAGGTCAAGCGCAAGATACCCTTCGGGTTCCGGCAGAACGACAGTGCGCTACTACGGCCAAACCAAATATCTTTGCCGTAGACTGGTCGGATGACGGCACGCGGCTGGCAGCTACATTTAACTTAGGCGTCATTGGCGTAGCCGTTCCGGGTCAGGAAGGACTGACGCTCATTGAAACGGGGCAGGAAGTAGAATTTTATGCGCTGGCGTGGTCGCCTGATGGCCAATATCTGGCTGCGGGTGGCGGTAATAACGCCGTAAATATATATAAGGCCAACGGGGGCGAATTGGTCACTTCACTGACTTTTACCGAGGTTATTCGGGATGTGGCCTGGTCGCCAGACGGGCGTCAAATTGCTGCCGGAGGCGATAACGGTGAGACCTGGGTATGGGATGTGAATACGTCGCGCCAATTGTTTAAACTTGGCGGTCATACCGATTGGGTAAGGGGTGTTGCCTGGTCGCCGGACGGCAACTGGATTGCTACTGCTTCTGATGACGCTACAGCTCAGGTATTTAATGCCCGTACGGGTACGGCAGTAGCTAAGCTACAATCGCATACCGACTACGTGCGCGATGTGCTATGGTCGCCGGATGGACGCAGGCTACTGACCGTGAGCGATGATCGCCGCGGTATTTTGTGGGAAACTGCCAACTGGACGGAATCCATGACCTTACAAAGCCAGACAGATAAGTGGCTGATGTCGGCTGCCTGGTCGTCGGATGGAGCTACTATCCTTACCGGCGATACCGATGGCTGGGTTCGGGTATGGAATGCCGAGACGGGTCAGGAAACGGGCGCTTATCCGCTGGGTGGGCGCGAAAACACCATTCGCTGCCTCATATTTGCCCCTGGGAGCAATCGCTTTAGCGCTGCGCTGGATGCTGTAAAATTATCGATTTGGGACACAGCCGGCGCTACGATTTCGGGCTGGGATTGCCCAAAAGTGGAAGAATAAGCCAGATTTTATTACCTTAGCTCCGCCAGCCCGATGATTGATATTGGGCTGGCGGATTTTACTACAAAATAGCAGTGGTTTGAATTTACCGGCACAAGATTGGCAGAACGAAGTTAACTGGGATGTTATTCTGGACAGCATTCAGAATGAGAAATGCGTATTATGCATTGGCCCCGGGGTATACACAGAGGATGATGTTTCGCTGGAAGAGTTGTTGGCTGACCATCTCCGGCAGCAGTCGGATCGACTGAAAATAAAAGTTTATGATGATGGTTGGTTTCATTATTTGCCGGGCTCTAATGTCATTGAGCCCCATAATCGCATCAAGGCTTTTTACAATCAGCCTTTCCCCAGGGCTGAGCGTATCTTTAGTCAGTTGGCTGCTGTAAACTTTCATTTGATATTATCGGCTTTGCCCGATTACACGCTTCGCGATGCCTTTGCGCGTTACCCCAGCCGGTTTGATGCTTATCGGAAAAAAAAGCCTTACGACCCGGCTACGCTGAAGCCCTCCGCTTCGCTTCCGCTGGTGTATAATATGATGGGTGAATTAGATAAACGCGATTCGCTGGTGCTCACTTACGACGATTTTTACACCTATCTGGAATCCATTTTTGAAGGTAAGAGCATGTCGCCAGTGGTTAAAGAAGCCATCGCTGAGGCCGATAATTTTTTATTTATAGGGCTACATTTTGACAGGTGGTACATGCACTTGTTTTTGCGCATATTAGAACAACACAAGACGCGGCATTTGCTGAAATATGCGCCGGGATCGCGTATGGAAGTGATAACGCGCGACCGTTGCCAGGAGCAATATAACATTACTTATGTAGAGGTAAAGATGGAAGACTTTGCTGCCGAGTTAGTAAATAGGGCTAAGGCAGCAGGATTGGTGAAAGACACAGCAGATGAAGGCGGCAATGAAGTGGTTCAGCGTCTGAGGGGATTGGCAGGTAAGGCAATGTTAGATGAAGCCTTTACCGAGTTGATTGGGGCCTTAAGGGATGGCGGAGACTCAGGTCGCGATCTCCTCAATGAAGTTGTAACGCTGATGGGCAGCTACGAAAATCTCAAGCGGCAGTATAATCTTAAGCTTGTAGATGATAAGTACTACTCAATGGAATGCGCCCGCATCACCTACGCTTTGCTGGCGCAAATTGATTTACTGGGCAAAAACCAGGCAGCATGAGCAAGGTGTTCCGCTATCCGGGGGCAAGCCCTTTTGAGACTTATCAGCAGCGGCTGTTCTTTGGCCGGGAGCATGATACAGAGTTGTTGTACCGGCAGATCAAGCTGGAGCAATTGGTGGTGTTGTACAGCAAATCCGGGTTGGGCAAAAGTTCGCTACTCAATGCAGGTATAGTGCCGCTGGTGGAGCGCGATGCCCGCCTGCAATCTATGCGCGTGCGCTTTCGCGCCTGGTCGCCGGGCAAATTAGCTACCCCTGCCGATATTACCCGAGCGTTGATTGCGCCCACCGGATCGGAGCGTACTTTTCTCGACAGCCTCATCAAAGATGAGCCTACGCTCTGGCACAACACCAAGGAATTTCAGATCAAAAACCAGGGACAAAAGGGATTATTCCTGATTTTTGATCAGTTTGAAGAGTTATTTACCTACCCTAAGCCCGCTATTGCAGAGTTTCAGCGCCAATTAGCAGAAACGCTTTACAGCGACATACCTGATCGATACAGCAAAGTGCTGGAAGAACAGTTTGAAAAAGGAGAAGTGCAGCTCAATGAGCAGCAAATGAACCTGTTACAGACCCCCATTGACCTTAAGGTGATTTTTGCCATACGCTCCGATCGTATGCACCTGTTGGAGCAACTCAGCGACCACCTGCCCAATATTCTGAAAAACTGTTACGAGCTGTTGCCTTTAGACATTCGACAGGCGGAGTCGGCTATCTACCTGCCGGCGCGCTATCAGCCCGCGGCAGGCGAACAGCCCCTGAGTACGCCCGCTTTTGACTATGAGCGGGCAGCCGTAGATAAGATGTTGGATTTCCTGACTAAAAAAGGCGCCCAGCGCATTGAGTCCTTCCAGCTACAGATTCTTTGTCAGGCGGTAGAAAAAAAGATCATCTCGGAAGGACAGGTTATAACTGCCGATGATCTGGGCAATGTGGAAGACGTTTATGAGAACTACTACGAAGATCAGTTGGCAACCCTGCGTGATGAAGGCGAAAGACAGGCGGCCCGGCTGCTGATAGAAGAGGGATTGGTGTTTGAAGACGAAGAACGCCGTTTGAGCATCTTTGAGGGCGTCATATACCGCAGCTATGGGCTGAGTGCCGATGGGTTGCGCCGCCTTGTGGACAGCCACCTGTTGCGGGCAGAGCCCAGTTTGCAGGGCGGTTATAACTACGAGCTCAGTCATGATACGCTGGTGAGGCCGGTGCTGAAAGCCAAGCGTCGTCGCAAGCAAATTGAAGCAGAGGCGGCGGCTGAGCGCCAAAAACAACAGCAAGAAGCTGAAATGGAGGGCCTGCGCCTGAAGGCCGAAGAGGAAGAGCGCAAGCGACAGGAAGCGGAACGTCTGCGAGAAGAGGCAGAGAGGCAGCGCGAAGAAGCCCAGCGCCAGCGCGAGCAGGCCGAGCTACTTCGCCTTGAGGCCGTTGAGCAGCAGGAAGA
>CAYOTJ010000429.1:0-3775 GCA_964406855.1 uncultured Saprospiraceae bacterium | reverse complement strand
GGCGTATAACGAAGGCTCAGCGCCCCCGGTGCGACAGCCCCCCAAAAAGATCAGGCCATAAAAAAATCATCGGTACATAGCGGCGCTACACCCAACCTGCCCCCTACCCCATTGCGTCTATCCCTGTAAACCATCACCATTCGTTATGAAGAGATTACTATTTTGGGCCGTTGTGGTCTTGCTGGGCGCCGGAGCTATGAGCAGCTGCGCCAAAGAAAATGATCCATCCGGCAGATTTGAAAGCACTTATTCGGACTCGGCGGGGTTGGGTTCCGGATCGGGGTCTGGTTCAGGGTCTGGCTCAGGATCAGGGTCCGGCAGTATCCCTGCGGGTCAGATGACTGCCGGCGAGTGGAACGATATAGACAACTGGGCCTTCTGGCTCGACCTCCAGGCCAACGACACCATTAGCGGCTACCGCGACTACTGGCAGTACTACCCCAACCAGTGCTACGCCGTGCGGCTAACGGATGCTGCCGGCCAGCCCGCCGTTGACGCGTTGCTGGAATTGCGCAGCCCTGAAGGCCAACTGCTTTGGCAGGCGCGCACCGACAATAAGGGCAAGGCCGAGCTCTGGGCCGGGCTTTTTGGGGGCCAGACTTCTGTGGGCAGCCTATCGGCCAGCAAAGGGGGCTTTACGGCCCAGACAACGACGCCCATTGCCTTCCCCACAGGCGTCAATACACTGACCCTCAACGGATCGCCCGCCCAACCGGGCAATATAGACGTTGCTTTTGTGGTAGACGCCACGGGCTCTATGGGCGATGAGATCACCTATCTGCAAGCCGAGCTCACCGATGTGCTCCAGCGCGTGCAGGCCCTCAACGGCGGCCAGCAACTGCGGGCCGGAGCCGTATTTTACCGCGATGAAAACGATGCATACCTCACCCGGGTACAACCCTTCACCACCAATTTCGGGCAGGTAAATACCTTTGTGAACAACCAGTCGGCAGGCGGCGGCGGCGATTTCCCCGAAGCCGTTGACGAAGCCTTGGCTGTGGCCGTCGGGCAACTGGAGTGGAGCAGTAACGCCCGCGCCCGGGTCATGTTTCTCATCCTCGACGCTCCCCCGCATAAAGACGACGATAAACTGACCAAGATGCGCTCTGCCATCACCGACGCAGCCCGACGCGGCATTCGGGTGATTCCGGTAACGGCCAGCGGCATCAATCAGGAGACGGAATTTCTCATGCGCTATGTGGCCTTGGCCACCAGCGCTACTTATGTGTTTATCACCAACCACAGCGGCATTGGCGCCCCTCACTTAGAGCCCACCGTGGGCGAATACGAAGTGGAGTACCTCAACGACCTGATGGTGCGCTTAGTGAAAAAGTACAGCGAATAAGCTTCGCCTCAGGGAACGTTTTTGCGCGAGAAAGGGTTTGATTTGCGAGAAAACGGCGGGTTTTTAATAAGGAAAGGTTGCTTTATTCAAAATAAAGCCTTATTTTAGCCTGCAATTCATCCCACGTCAATCCCTATGATATGAAAATGCATCAACAGGGCAGTCGGCAGACCGTAGAAGTCGACAGCCCCAATGTAAAAGTAGCCTTATTGCCTGGCGGCGGCGGAGAAAACGATTATCAGTTGGTCATTCAGCGCCGCAAAGACAATGGTTTTTACGGCAATCGCATGGTGATTCCGCTTTCCGACCTTGACGAGCTGGAATCTTTGAGCGATGTGCTGGGCGCCTTGTACGGCAAGGAGATCAAGCGATTGCGCAATTTGCAGCGAAAAGGCTAGGCGTCGGCTCGGGCGAGCCTATGGGTTATGGTTCTCCAAGCCTAATCTTGATTTGGAGAGCCATAACCTAAGCCCGACAGGGCTGCGGCCAGCGCGCCGCCCAAGCGGGCGTTGTTGAGTACCAGCGCAACGTTTGAAACCAGGCTCTCCCCCTGTGTGAGCGCCTCCATGCGCGCCAGCAAAAATGGCGTTACTTCCTTTCCTTTTATTCCTTTGGCTTCGGCCTCCGCCAGGGCTATTCCGATGGCGGCTTCTATTTTTTCAGCGGGTATTTCATCGGGTTCGGGTACAGGATTGGCCACGACTACGCCGCCTAAGCCGAGGCGCCAATGGGTATGCAGCATTTGGGCTAAGGGCAGGGGCGCATCGAAGCGATAGTCGGTTTTGAGTCCGCTGCGCCGCGAGTAAAACGCCGGAAAGTCGTGCGTCTGATACCCCACTACGGGCACGCCCTGGGTTTCGAGGTATTCCAGGGTCAGCGGCAGGTCGAGGATGGCTTTGGCGCCGGCCGTGACGACAGCCACCGGAGTGGAGGCCAGCTCTCTGAGGTCGGCTGATACGTCCATGCTCAGGGCGCCGCCCCGGTGCACGCCCCCGATGCCTCCGGTAGCAAAGATGCGGATACCGGCCCAATGGGCAATGAGCATAGTAGCCGCTACGGTAGTGGCGCCGGGCAGTCGTTGGCTGAGCAGGGCGCCCAGATCGCGTCGACTGGCTTTGACGACGCCGGCGCCGGGCCGGCCCAGCCGCTCGATGTCGTCGGTGCTGAGGCCCACGCACAGCTTACCATCGAGCAGGGCGATGGTAGCCGGCAGCGCCCCGCCGGCGCGCACGGCCGCTTCTATAGCTAAGGCCGTCTCCACATTGCGCGGGTAGGGCATACCATGCGAGATGATGGTAGATTCGAGGGCCGTCACCGGCTGTCCGGCGGCTAAAGCTTCGGCCAATTGGGGCTGAATGCTCAGCCATTCCGACATTCGATTCATAACAAAATAAGTATGCTACGCTTCCGGCGGGCCTGTGCGCATGGAGGCGTATAGGATAGTTTCTTGGTTAGCACAAGCCCCGCAATTGCTCCAGCAGGGCTTGCTCATTGAGGGCGCTGCTCACGGCGCCTTCTTCGCGCAGCGCCAGGGCTGCGGCGGCTAATCCGGCGCGGGCGCAGTCCTCTACGGGCCAATTGCGGCGATTAGCCCAGATCAGGCCTGCCATAAAAGCATCGCCGGCGCCGGTGGTGCTGGCCACGGGCCCTTTAGCGGCCGGCAGAAGGTGCATGGCCTCGCGGTCGGCGGCAAAGACGCCTTCGGGGCCTAAGGTGATGAACACCCGCTGTAAGCCCGCAATGAGCAGCGACCGGGCTACCCGCTCCAGGTCGGCGCGGGTGCGCAATATTTGGCCGGTGAGGGCTTCCGCCTGTTTGCGATTGGCCTTTAGGGTGTGGTAGTGGCCCAGCCGGCCCGTCACTTTTTGGCAAAGCACTGCGGATATGGGGTCGAGGTAGAGGGGCGCCGCCCAAGCCTGAGTAGCTATCCAATTGAGGGCCTCTTCGGTGCAGTTGGTCTCTACGACAATAGCCGATGCCGCCTGCAAAGCCGGAAGGCGTTCTGCCAAAATTGCCGGCGTAAGCTCGTTCATGGCGCTAAGATCGGCTACGCCATGATGGAGGTCGTTGTCTTGGCCGTAAATGGCCAAATGCCAGCAGCCCTCTCCTTTTTCGCGCTGAAAGCTGTAGTCGAGACCAATACCCGCCCTACGGGCATGAGACGCCAGCCCCCGGCTGAAGGGATCGTCGCCAAATACGCTCACCAACTCAGGATGCAGCCCTAAGCGAGCTAAGTTTTCAGCTATATTGCGGCCTACGCCCCCAGGCGCGCGCAGCACCCGGCCGGGGATGGATTCGCCGGCTTCCAGCGGGCTGTGAGGGAAAGCCATCAGGTCGGAGATGGCCGCGCCTATGATAAAAACGGGTTGATGCATGGGCATAATCGCTTTAAAGGGTATGCGGTTTGGGCGTACAGGCTAAGATGTATAC
>CAYOTJ010000428.1:0-3821 GCA_964406855.1 uncultured Saprospiraceae bacterium | reverse complement strand
CTCTTGCAGCTCCGCTAAAGCCACCGACTCGGTGTAGCTGTTGAAGTAGAGTTTGGGTAGGGCGCCGGAGGTGGATTCGTCGCGGAAACCATGCCCTACATACAGCAGAATGACGATGTCGCGCTCCTGATATTCGAGCTCGTATTCGAGCACCTGATCGAGGCGGGCCAAGCTGAAGTTGGCGCCGCTGATGTCGTAGTCCCAGATGCGGTCTACGCCCAGCTCGCGCTGCATGAGCAGTACTTCCTGCTCCAAGCCCAGTTTAATACTTCGGCAACCTTCGCGGATGACGTAGTCCTGATTTTCGCTGTCGAGCATCCAAAGTACGTGGATGTGACGCGTTTCGGCGCGGAGCTGCAAAGAAAAAAACAACAAGGGGAGCAGCCCGACCATGAGCAGCATGGCAATTCGGTTTGGCATAGATAGCATCCGTTGTTATCGGCTGCGCCGCTGGCTGCGTGCGCCGACCCATGAGGCGAGAGTAGAACAAACCACGGAATAGTCGCTTGCAGCGTCCTTTTTTTCTGTAACAATCCCGGACGCAGGGCGGTTGAATAGACTTAGAACGCTGTTCGATAAAAAATTATTTTACAGGCCCAATTCATACCACGGCACATCCGGGCGCCGTTTTAGAACCATCAACTGGGTCGCACCGAAAAGAAGTGTTATCTTTGTGCCCCGAAAATTAGAGATATGAAGCGTTTTTCGTTTTACAAAATGTGGTTTTTGAGTGCGTTGAGCCTGTTGGCTGCCGCTACCGTACAAGCGCAGATGAAAGGCTGGGAGCTGGGCCCCTGGGTCGGGGCCGTTACTTATTTTGGCGACCTGAATACCGACTATCGGCTCAATAATGTCAATTTAGCCGGCGGTATTGGCGCCCGGTACAATTTCAACGACCGGCTCTGTTTTCGCCTCGGCGGGCACTATGGCACGGTGGAAGCCTACGACTCGGAAAGCCGCAACCCCTTCGAGCAGGCCCGCAACCTGAGCTTCCAGTCGGAAGTGGTGGAAGGCACGGCCCAGTTTGAGTTCAACTTCTTGCCCTACGACCACGGCACCCGCGATTACTTCTTTTCGCCCTACCTTTTTGGCGGGTTTTCTGTGTTTTACTACAATCCCACCGCTGAGCTCAACGGCAAAGTGTACGAACTGCGGCAGTTGGGCACCGAAGGCCAGTTTAAGGGCGAGGAGTATTACCTCCTGGCGCGAGCTTTTACCTACGGCTTTGGCATCAAATTGGACCTTACCTACGAGTGGAGCCTCGATTTTAGTATAGGCGCCCGCTATGGCAATACCGATTATTTAGACGATGTAAGCACGGTATACCCCGATCGCAGCGACCTCATCCGGTCGCGGGGGCAAATCGCCGCCGACCTCTCCGACCGCTCCATTCCCCAGCCGGGCGAAGACCTCGGGCCGCTGGGCCGCCAGGGCCGCCAACGCGGCGACGACGGCCGCAACGATATGTACGTATTTGCCGGCGTAGGCCTGATGTATTACTTTGGCGACCTGCGCTGCCCCACCTACGGCAAGCGCTCGCGCCGATAATTGCTTATTCTACTCAACGCAAAGGCCTACATGCGCAAAACGGGGCTCTTTTTTGGCTCTTTCAACCCGGTGCATACCGGGCACATGATCATCGCCAACTACATGGCCACCCAAACCGACTTGGAAGAGGTGTGGTTGGTGGTGAGCCCGCATAATCCGCTGAAGACCAAACAAAGCCTCGCCCGCGATCACGACCGGCTGCACTTGGTGCGGCTGGCCATCGACGATGCGCCGGCGCTTCGGGCTTCCGACATCGAGTTTGGCCTGCCCAAACCCTCGTACACCATCGATACGCTGGCTTACCTGCGCGAAAAGTACCCCGACCGCGAGTTTGTACTCATCATGGGCAGCGATAACTTAGCTACCCTGCCCAAGTGGAAAAACTACGAGCTCATCCTGCGCGATTACGCCATCTACGTCTACCGCCGCCCCGATTATCCCGAAGGAGAGTTGGCGGCGCATCCGGCTGTACGCTTATTTGAAGTGCCCTTGATGCAGTTGTCGGCCACCTATATCCGGCAGTGCCTGCGCGCCGGCAAGTCGGTGCGCTATTTGGTGCCTGAGCCGGTGTTTCGATATCTGGAAGGCAGCCGACTATACCGCGACTGAGCGCCTTAAAATATGCGATTCAAACAATAGCGCATTCGCTCTCGCGGTTAAATGAACAACTTTGTACGGCGCCAAGTCGTTTTTACAAGCTACTCAAGTTATGTCAATTATGGTTCGGTTGTTCTACACAAGCCTATTGGTAGCCGCGCTGACGGCAGGCGGGCTGCTGCAAGCCCAAAACGTATTGCCCATTGGGTCGTGGCGGTCGCATCTCCCTTATCGCATCGGCAGTTGGGTGACCCAGAGCGAGCAAACCATTTATTACGCTACGCCTCAGGCGCTGCTGGCTTTGGATAAACAGGAACTTTCCACCCGCTACATCACCAAAGTCGACGGCCTCACCGAGGCAGCCATCCGCATGATCCGGTACGTGCCTGAAAAGCAGGTGCTGGTGGTCGTATATGAAAACAGCATCATCGATCTATGGTATGATGGCGAAGTGCGCACCCTGGTACAGATACGCAACTTTACCAACTTCACCGGCGATAAAAGCATCAACGATATTTACGTAGCGCCCAACGGCTTGCTTTATTTGGCGGCGGGCTATGGGGTGTCGGCCCTCGATTTGAATACCGAGACTTTTGTCTTTACTACCTTCACCGGCCGTCCGGTGCTTTCCGTAGCGACACACGACGGGTTGCTTTATGCCGCCACCGACGACGGCGTATATCGCGTGCCGCTGAGCGAGCTCAACATCAACGACTTTAATACCTGGAAATGGCTGGGGCCGGAAGACGGCTTCCCCGACGACTACAACTGCACGGCCATCAACACTTTTGAAGGCAGGCTGTACCTTGCCTTAGACGGCTCCATCTATCGCCTGGAGGAAGGCGGCGCCCCGGCGCTTTTTTACGAAGAAACTACCGCCGGCCTGACCGTCAAATACCTCAGCGCCGAGGGCCCCAACCTCATTGCGGGCTATCGTTGCGAAGGCGGCCCCTGCGGCAATGGCAAGGCCCTGTATTTTACCTCGGCCGGCTTGGGGGGCGCCTTGGCGCCAGGCTGCATCGGCCGCACCAACTACGCCGTAGGCGACCAGTATGGGCGGGTGTGGTTTGGCGACGAGTGGCGCGACTTTCGCTATGTACAAAGCGTCGGCGACGGGCTGTGCCAGTATGTATCTTTCAATTCGCCCTACTCTGAGCTCAACTGGGAATTAGCGGTATACGAAAACGAACTCTGGATGGCTACGGGCGGCCTGTTTCAAACCCTCTCGGCCCGGGGCGTCGATCATGGTGTCGCCTCCCTCAAAGACGGCCAGTGGAGCATTTACAACCGCTGGAATACAGCCGCTTTTCAGGGCCTCGTTCCAGGCCTCGACCTGCCCAGCCAGCGCGACGACGATGTGCTCGACGTCATCACCATCGCCGTAAACCCCGTAAATGGCAAAGTTTACGCCGGCTCGTTTTATGAAGGCTTGCTGGAGTGGGACCGCGAGCAGTTTACCCTCTACAACGACGCCAACTCTCCCCTGCAAAACGCTTCCGGCGACCTCAAACGCACCCGGGTCAGCGGGTTGGCCTTCGATGAAGAAGGAACCCTCTGGATCAGCAATGAAACCGCCAAAGATGGCAAACCCATACATGCCCTCAAGGCAGATGGAACCTGGCACAGTTTCTCCAAAACCTGCGGCCTCAGCCGTCCTTTCCAGATCGCCGTCGACC
>CAYOTJ010000427.1:0-3829 GCA_964406855.1 uncultured Saprospiraceae bacterium | reverse complement strand
GCCTGCTGCTTGACGATTTTGTATACCGTACGGCTACGCCGTTTATCGACGTACCCGCCGGCGTAGCCATCGACATCGCCGTAGCGCCGGGCAACAGCACTTCGGCGGCCGACGCCATCTTTGTGGCTGAAGATGTGACGCTTGACAATGGCGGCACTTACACGGTTATCGCCAACGGCATCGTAGGCAATGTGGATACGCCTTTTGGTTTAGCGGTGCTGGCCAACGCGCGTGAGACAGCTCAAAACAATCAGGTATTCGAAGCGGCCATTTTCCATGGCGCTCAGGGTGTACCGACTGTTGATGTAACCGATTTTGCAGGAGGTACGGTTGCCGATGATCTGGCTTATGGTGAATTTACCGACTACCTCGAACTCGACCCAATTTCTTACGTATTTGAGTTGCGAGACGCAGAAGACGAGGTATTATTGGGCTCATTTTTCATCGACATTGAAGGCGCTGAGGGTGTTTCAGGTTTGGTATTTGCCAGTGGTTTACCCGATGAAGACCCGCTCTTTAATTTACTCGTAGCGTTGCCCAATGGGGCTGTAGTACCTTTCTTACCTGTATCTCAGGTACAGGTTATCCATAACTCGCCGGCGCCCATTGCCAGTGTGGTAGACCTGTATGCAGGCGTTAATCCGAGCAGTCCGGATGATTTCGGGCCGCTGTTGGAAGACTTGGCTTTCCGCTCAGCTACGCCCTACCTGTTCTATCCCACGCGTTTGCCCATTACCATTGGAGTGGCTGGCGGCGATAGCGAAGGCCCTGAGGATATTCTCATTACGCTACCTCCTTTTACGCTTGATGATGGCAAATTTTATACGGCCATTGCCAATGGCATTCCGGGCGATGTAGATTCTCCGTTTGGCTTAGCCATTACCGATGAGGCTCGTCCGTTTACCGACAACCCCGGCTTAGTGGGTATCCGCGTCTTCCACGGTTCGCCGGGCGCCCCTGCTGTAGATGTCGATGTGCGCGGCGTAGGCCAGATCATTACCAACCTGAGCTATGGCGATTTCAGCGGCTATCTTGAGGCTGCCGGCAATATTGGCTACTTAGAAGTAAATCCTGCGGGTTCCAATGCTTTGGTGGGTACTTTTGAGGCAGGCGATCTGAGCATCCTCAATGGCTTGGGTATTACTGTATTCGCTTCCGGTCTGCTGGGCGAGGAACCGCTTTTCGGGCTATTTGCCGCCTTGCCCAATGGCGATGTAGTAGAACTTACGCCAGTTTCCCGCGTACAGATCATTCACAACTCGCCATCTCCCACCGTCGACGTCTTTGTCAATGGCGAACGTTTGGTATCCGACTTTACCTTCCGTTCGGCTACGCCATTGATCGACGTACCTACGCGAACAGCTCTGGACATTGCCGTATCCCCTGCCGGCGCCGGTATTGGCAGCGCCGTAGCTACCTACGACGACGTCGTGCTGGAAGACGGCAAAGTATACAGCATCATGGCTACCGGCATAGTGGGCAACGCCCAAACGCCTTTCGAGCTGCTATTCTTTGACGAAGCCCGCGATCGCGCCAGCGAAGCAGGCAACGTAGACGTGCTGCCCTACCACGGTTCGCCCGATGCGCCCGAAGTGGATGTAACCCTAACCGGAGGCGCCGTACTGTTCGACAACGTTGCCTATGGTGAATTTGCCGACTACATCAGCGTGCCTGCGGCCTCTTACAGCATTGATGTGACGCCGGCCGACGACAACAGCATCACCGTTAAACGTTACTTAGCCGATATCAGCGCCATCCCCGGCCAGGCCATCACGGCTTTTGCCAGCGGATTCCTGAACGAAAATCAGCCCGGCTTTGAGGTTTGGGTGGCGCTACCCAACGGAATTACCGCTCCGCTGGAGGAAATCGTTGCCTCACGTGAACTGAATCTTCCTATATCTGTTTATGAATTGTTGCCTAACCCGGCCAGCACTTTCTCACAAATGCGCTATACGCTGGATGAAGCAACAACCATTGACATTGTTGTGACCAACGCCCTCGGGCAACCGGTCTTCAACCAGCGCCTCGGCCAGCAGTCAGCGGGAGAGTATCAACTCAACCTACCTGTAAGCCAATGGACGCCAGGTGCTTACCAAGTTTCGCTACGAACGGCAAAAGGTATCGTAAGCAAGACCTTAATGGTTACGAAATAGTGATTTTTCAAGTTTAGATAGGTGGTTTTTAGGCGCTCCCCCTTTGTTGGGGAGCGCCTTTTTTTTTCTTTTTGCGCTGACTCTTGCATATTCATAAGGAACTTGTTAATTTAAGCCCGGAAAACGCAAGCTACTTACTCCTATGGCGGATATTTTTCAACATCCCGACTTTAAACGCTACAAATTCAAGGAACTCCGGGTTTACTCTTCTACAGAGTGGCTTGCTGACAATAAGAAGAAGTACCGCCAGGTATTTGACCGTCAGGAAACTTCCTACATCTATGCCGAACTGTCTTTCTACAACAAGTTCTTTGACCACGAAGACTGGGACGTCAGCGTGGAGCTCGTCTGTTACTCCCTGCGCAAAGGGAAAAAAGAACTCTGCCGGCTTACCGTACCCAAAAAGGTGAGCAAGTACGACAACGTAGTCTTTATCCGCGAAGGCTGGGGCAACAAGGCAGAGGGCATTTTCTGGAAACGGGGCGCCTACTTCTGGGAAGCTTATATCGAGGGCGAAAAAGTAGGCGCGAAATACTTCTACATAGAGGAGCCTGAAGACGAACCGCTGCCGGACGAAAATGCCTATTTAGCCATCGACTCGCTCAAACTCTATGAAGGTCCTTACGACGACGTCAATAAAGACGATCGGGCCTATTACCGGAAGTTCCACAGCGAAGAAACCCGCTACATTTATGTCGAAATGGCATTTCGCAACCTCAACCCCGGTCGTTCCTGGCATTGCGAACTTTTTACCAAATTTTACAACGACGCACGGGAGCTCAAAGGCCAGGTGGTGCGCCTCCAGCGCGTAGAAAAAGACTGGGATACCATCCACCTAACCGCTGGTTGGGGCTCAAACGTAGAGGGATCGTGGCGCAAAGATCGCTATACGGCCGAAATTGTGTTTATGGACAAGCTCTTGGCGGTGGTGCCTTTTGAAGTAGCCGACGACTTTGAACCCGGAGATCCGGCGCCTTGGATGCCTCACTCAGATGGCGCATTTGCCCTGGCTCCACAAACCACTTCCATTGATGTCAAGTCGTTTGAAGAGGTCATGGGCGAGCTCGATGCCCTCATTGGTTTACAGGAAATCAAAAAGCAGGTGCGCAAACACGCCAACTACCTCCAGTTTCTACAACTCCGCAAAGACAAAGGGTTCTCTGATACCGAAACCATCAACGTACACGCCGTATTTATTGGCAATCCTGGCACGGGTAAAACAACCGTAGCCGGTATGATGGGGCGGCTTTACTTCAGCATGGGCCTGCTTTCGCGCGGGCATGTGCATGAAGTCGATCGCGTCGATCTCGTCGGGGAATACATCGGCCAAACAGCGCCCAAAGTGCGCGAAGCCATAGACAAAGCGCGGGGCGGCGTACTCTTCATCGATGAAGCCTATTCCTTAGCCCGATCCAACGACGACACCAAAGACTTTGGCCGGGAGGTCATCGAAATCCTCGTCAAGGAAATGTCTAACGGCCCCGGTGACTTGGCCGTCATCGTAGCCGTATACCCCAACGAAATGCAGCATTTCCTCAACAGCAACCCCGACCTCAGGTCGCGCTTCAAGCATGTCTATCAATTCTCCGATTATCTACCTCAGGAGCTTTCCCTCATTGCCGATCTGGTGACGGATCGCATGAATGTCACTTTATCCTTAGAAGCCAAGGCTTTGC
>CAYOTJ010000426.1:0-3838 GCA_964406855.1 uncultured Saprospiraceae bacterium | reverse complement strand
ACCTCTTGCATGGGAAGCTCGGGGATCGCTGACGCTCCGGATCGGGGAGCGCCCCGAACATAAAACTGCTATCCCAAGCCCTAAACCGCTAACTCCGAGCGACGACGATCCCCGAGCCAAAACGCAGCGCCGGAAGAAAGCATATCGTTCTCCAGGCCAGTATTCATGAATCTTGGTCTGGAGAATAGTAAGACACTTCGTACAGCCCCTGTTCCAATACTTCCAGTATCCGATCGATCTCTATTTTTTTTATAATCAGCGCGGGTTTTAGGTTGAGGATATTGCCTTGGATGAGTTTAAAAGAGATGCCTTGCCTCAGACAGAATTCCATGAGGCGGCCGGCGCGTTGGGTATCTCGGGCGCGGGTTTGGGGGTCTTCTACGAGATCGACGGCTAAGTTGAGGCCTAAGCCGCTGACGTTGCCGATGCAGGGGAAGCGCTGTTGGAGGGCCAACAGGCCGTCGCGAAAATAGGCGCCCAGCCCGGCAGCCTGCTGAGGCAACTGCGCTTCATGCACATAGTCGACGACGGCGGCGGCAATGGCGCTGCAAAAGGGATTTTTTTCGTGGGTATAGTGGCCTATCGACTTGTGGTCGAGCACATTGAGGTCTTCCCGCCCGATGATGCCGGCAAAAGGGACTAAGCTGCCGCCTAAGCCCTTGCCCACCACTAAAATATCGGGTGTAACGTAATGCTCGCAGGCGAAGAACGTACCGGTTCGGCCCAGAGCGGTATAAATCTCGTCGAAGATGAGGAGTACGCCGTGCCGGGCACAGATTTCTTTTACCTGCTGCCAGTAGTAGGGCGTGGGTACGGTAGAGTTATAGAAGATCGGCTCGGTGATGAGGGCCGCTACTTCGGGGTTGTATTCGAGTTGGCGGCTGAGTTGGCGCAGGTATTCGTCGTCGATCTGGCGGGGGTCGGTCCAGCCCCAGGGATTTCGGTAGTAGTCGGGCAGTTCGAGGTGTAGCGCGCCGGGCATCATAGGGCCCAATCCGTTGCGGAAGTGGGGGTCGGCGCCAATGGATACCGACTGGAAGCCGGCGCCGTGGAATGCGCCATAATAAGCGAGGGTCTTCCAGCGGCCCGTGGCCAACTTAGCCAGCATGACGGCCATCTCTATGGCCTCGGAGCCGCCGGGGCAAAACAGCACCCGATTAAGACCATCGGGGGCGGCGGCTATCAGCTTCTCGGCTAAAGATACGGCGGGCTCGTTGGTAAACCGGCGGGGTGAAAAGGTAAGGGCTTCATCCATCTGACGGCGGGCGGCAGCCAGCACCCGGGGGTTGTTGTAACCTACGGTATGCACCCCGTTGCCGTGCAGATCGAGCAGGGCATTGCCCTCGCCGTCGTAGAGGTAGGCGCCCTCGGCCCGCACAACGGTATGCGCTACCGGCGTAGACAAAAGCTGATGATAAAATACGCGGCTATCGCGCGCCAATAAGTTAGTTGTAGCGTCGCTAAGGGGCCCGGCCTGGGCTTGACGGGGGCTGTCGCCCTGATTGACGGCCATGAGCATCGAGTTTGATGAAGGATCAAAAGTAGCGCCCGGGGGTGTAGCCTAAAAAAGTGGAGCGTTAAGTATTTGTATAGTTTTCCAGGCTGAAGGTTCGTAAACAGGCATAACCCGCTACGCTTATGGTCTTGGCCGAAACCTGCCGACGCGGGGCATAGGCCCCCTACCCTTTCCGGCCTGGGGGGTGGATGCAGGAGATGGCGGCCGCGCAAGCGATGCGGAGGGGTGGCGGCCCAAGCCGCCAGACGGCGACGGTAGGAAGCCGGCCGAGCGATGAGCGAGCCCCGTAGCGTAGCGACCCCGCGCAAGATGCCATACAGCGGCAGATGCCCTGCGGGGATGCGCCCAAATGGCGTTGAAAAGGCAGGGAAGGGGGGTGAAGGGAGCGGAGAGCCGGCATAAAATTATTTTTTTGTTGGTAAAATTGCCAAATAAACAAAAAATGGTTATTTTTGCGCAGATAGCCGGCGCGTAAAAGCCGCAGCCCCGCGCAGCCGGCCAAACAGCAGCAGCATGGACGAAAGAGAAAGGGCGCTGACGCCCAACGGCAGGCCGATCTTTGTTGCTTCCTACAGCGCAACGCCCGCCAAAGTGCGCGAGGAAGGGGAAGTGAACGAGTCCGCTCCGCAACGGGATGCGGTGGACGCCCGTGTGCGCATACCGCTGCGCAGGCGCTTTCCGGAAGCCGGCGCCGAGGGTTTGGACGGGCAGTCGGACGGTTATGAATACCGCACCATTTTTGCGGGCTCCAGCTTGGAAAACTCCCTGCAAATGGTGCGCGAGTTTTTGCAGGAGGAGGGTTATGCCGAGGTGCCTCTGCCCCGCAATGCCGAGGAGTTGCTGCGCTTCAGGCTGCCTACGCGCAATAAGCAGATTTTGATGTTTGAAGACAACGGTTATGTGCACAACCCGGTGAAGATTCTCTTTCCGCTGGACGGGCGCAAAAAGAATGTGCTCATCCTCTGCCTGTACAACGAGGATGACCCCAACCACTTGCTAAAATTTCACGGCGTAGCCGATCAGTAACTACTTTTCAGGCCGCATTTGCGGGAAGAAGAGTACCTCCTGAATGCTTTGCTGCCCGGTAAAGAGCATGGCGAGGCGGTCGATGCCAAAGCCGATGCCGGCTGTGGGCGGCATGGCGTACTCGAGGGCCCGGAGGAAGTCGTTGTCGAGGGCCATGGCCTCTTCGTCGCCTCGGGCGGCGAGGCGGAGTTGCTCTTCGAAGCGCTCGCGTTGGTCGAGGGGGTCGTTGAGCTCGGAGTAGGCGTTGCCGACCTCTTTGCCGTTGACGAACAGCTCGAAGCGCTCCACTAAGCCCGGTTTGCTGCGGTGCTTTTTGGTGAGGGGCGACATTTCGACGGGGTAGTCGATGAGGAAGGTGGGCTGTATGAGGTGGCCTTCTACTTTTTCGCCAAAGATTTCGTCGATGAGTTTGGCTTTCCCCATGGTATCGTCTACGTCGATGTGTTCGCGGCGGCAGTAGGCGCGGAGCTCGGCTTCGTCGGCGGCGGCTACGTCGATACCGGTATACTCCTGTATGGCTTCAAACATGGTGAGGCGGCGGTAGGGGCCGGCAAACTGTATGAGGGCGCCGTCGACCTGGGCGGTGGGCTCGCCTTGGGGGTGCAGGGCACGGGCGATGCGTTCGAGCATTTGCTCGGTGGTATCCATGAGCCAGAAGTAATCTTTGTAGGCTACATAGTATTCGAGCATGGTAAACTCGGGGTTGTGGGTGCGGTCCATGCCCTCATTGCGGAACATTTTGCCAATTTCGTAGACCCCGTCGAAGCCGCCTACGATGAGGCGCTTGAGATAGAGTTCATTGGCGATGCGCAGGAAGAGGGGCATATCGAGGGCGTTGTGGTGGGTGGCAAACGGCCGGGCGGATGCCCCGCCATGTATGGGCTGCATGATGGGCGTTTCTACTTCGAGGAGCCCGAGCTCGTCGAGAAACTGGCGGATGGTTTTGATCATGCGGCTTCGCTTGAGGAATACGTCGCGCACGTCGGGATTGACGGTGAGGTCGACGTAGCGCTGTCGGTAGCGCTGCTCGGGGTCGGTGAAGGCGTCGTAGACGTTGCCCTCTTCGTCGCGCTTCACTACGGGCAGGGGTCGGAGGGCCTTGCTGAGCAGGCGCAGCTCGTGTACGTGTACGGTGGTTTCGCCGGTTTTGGTGAGGAAGGCGAAGCCTTTGACGCCGATGTAGTCGCCGATGTCGAGCAGTTTTTTGAAGACTTCGTTGTAGAGGGTTTTGTCGTCGGCGGGGGCGATATCATCGCGGGAGATGTAGAGTTGGATGCGTCCGCTGCTGTCCTGGAG
>CAYOTJ010000425.1:3101-3859 GCA_964406855.1 uncultured Saprospiraceae bacterium | reverse complement strand
AGCATGCCCGGGGACTGTGCCGCCGACGTCGCCGCCGCTGCCAGCAGGAAAAAGGCCAACAGTACCGTTGATAAAGATGAACTTTTACAATAGGGATAAAACATTGGATCGATTATACGTTATTCATTCGCGGAAAAGATACGCAAAAGAACAAACTTGAACAAAAAGCCTGTAATTTTGCGCCGATGAATTTTTGGCAGGAAACCTGGACATTGATCTACCGCGATGCGGTATTGGAGTGGCGCACGAAGTATGCCATCGGTGGCATTATATTGTACGTGTTGTCGACGGTGGTGGTGGCGTATAGCGCGCTCATCCGCCTTGACCCTCCGGTATGGAACGCTGTTTATTGGATCATGGTGCTGTTTGCTGCCATCAGCGCAGTGGTAAAGAGCTTCATACAGGAGAGCAGCGCCCGGCAGTTGTACTACTACAGTTTGGTGAATCCGGCGGCGCTGTTGGTGGCCAAAATGATCTACAACACGGTACTGCTGACGGGGTTGTGCTTCCTCACCTGGGCTTTGCTGGGCCTGCTGACGGGCAACCCGGTAAAAAACCCCAGCCTTTTTTCCCTGATAATTGTACTGGGCAGCTTAGGGCTGGCCGTCACCTTTACCTTTATTTCGGCCATTTCGGCCAAAACCCACAACAGCGCCACTTTGATGGCAGTGCTGGGGTTTCCGCTCATCATTCCGGTATTGCTCACGCTGGTGCGCCTCAGTGCAGTGGCGCTGCGGCTGATGCAGGACACCTCTATT
>CAYOTJ010000425.1:0-3091 GCA_964406855.1 uncultured Saprospiraceae bacterium | reverse complement strand
TCATCCTGGCGGGTATCGACCTCATGCTGATGGGCGTGGCGCTGGTGTTGTTCCCTTTTCTTTGGCGCGATTGAGAACTGTACAAATGGAAAAACTGATCAGACAGAGCTGGTGGAAAGCCTTGGGCGTAGTGCTGCTGGTATACGTGCATACCGTAGGCATGTTGGCCCCCCTGAAACCGGGTATTGTGAGCACTACCCCCGACAGCGCCCGCACCGGAGAAAAAGTGACCGTAGCGGTACAAGGCTACAACACCCACTTCGACTCGGCGGAAGACAGCCTGCGCGCCTGGCTGAAGTTGGACGACAAACGCGCCTTAGCGGCCGGCGATGTAGCCGTAAAGAGCGAAACAGAGCTGGAAGTGGTCTTTAGCCTGCCGGCCTACCTGCCCACCGATAAGCGCGTGCAGGATTTCAGCTTAGTATTAGACAACGCCATCGACGGCGCCTTTGTGCGGCCCAGCGCCCTGCTGGTAACGCAAGACTCCATAGACCCCGCCATGGGGCAATCGGCCTGGACGAATGCCAATATTGCCGACCTGCACCAACATGGCGGCATTACCTTTCCGTTCCGCAGCATCCTGGGCGAGACCATCCGCAATACCTACTTTCACGTGTCGCTGTGGTTGGCTATGGTCATCATCTTCACGGCGGCGCTGGTATACAGCATTCGCTATCTGCGCGGCCAGCAGCCCCGGGCCGACGAGTGGGCCGCTGCCCTCACCACCGTGGGCGTATTGTATGGCCTGCTGGGGCTGATCACCGGCGCCATCTGGGCCCGCTACACCTGGGGGCAATTTTGGAGCTGGGACATCAAGCAGTTTACCACCTTAGTGGCGCTGCTCATCTATTTAGCTTACTTTGTGCTGCGTTCGGCTTTCCCCGATCAGGAGCGCAAGGGGCGCATCTCGGCAGTGTATAATATCTTTGCTTTTGTGGCCCTTATTCCGCTCATTTACGTGCTGCCGCGCCTCACCGACAGCCTGCACCCCGGAAATGGCGGCAACCCCGCCTTAGGCGGCGAAGACTTAGACAACACCATGCGCATGGTCTTTTACCCGGCTGTGCTGGGCTGGACCCTCATCGGCGCCTGGATGGCCAGCCTCTACTACCGGATGCTGCGCGCAGAGCGGCTGTCGATTGAAAATTAATTCCATTAAACATTCGTGCGCTATGGTCAAAAATACCGACCTTAGCCGCGTTAAAAACAGGGCCTGATATGCTACGAAATTTCATGCTATTTCTCATCGGGTTGCTGTGGTCGGGCAGTGTGCAGGCACAAGCTGGCGGCGGCGATTTTCTGCGCAGCATCGGCAAGATATACGTGGTTGTAGCCGTTATTGTGGCCGTTTTTCTGGGTATTATCTTCTTTCTGATCTATCTGGATCGGAGACTAACCAATATTGAAAACCAAATTGACCATCATGAGCAGTAATCGCGGACGGGATGTCTTTTTTGACAGCGTACAAAACTACTTTGACGAGGCGGCCCGTTATACCGGCTTGCCAGAGGGTCTGCTTGACCAAATTCGGGCGTGCAACTCTGTTTATCGCATGCGCTTTCCGGTAAAAATTGGCAACGAAGTGCGGGTAATCGAAGCTTATCGCGTGCAACATAGCCACCACCGCTCCCCAACCAAGGGCGGTATTCGCTACAGCAACCACGTCAACCAGGAGGAAGTAATGGCCTTGGCCACCCTCATGTCGTATAAGTGCGCCATCGTTGACGTACCCTTTGGCGGCGCCAAGGGCGGCGTAAAAATCAACCCCTGGGAGTACACCCCCGAGCAGTTGGAGCAGATCACGCGGCGTTACACCTACGAGTTGGTGAAGCGCAACTTCATCGGCCCGGCCATCGACGTGCCTGCGCCCGACTACGGCACCGGCGCCCGCGAAATGGCCTGGATTTATGACACTTACCGCGCCTTCAACGAGCACGACATCGACGCTGCCGGCTGCGTAACGGGTAAGCCCGTCAACCTCAATGGTATCCGCGGTCGGGAAGAAGCCACAGGACGCGGCGTATTCTACGGCATCCGCGAAGCCTGCAATCAGGTTGACGAAATGAAAAAACTGGGCCTCTCGCCCGGCTTGGCCGGCAAGACGATGGTCATCCAGGGCTTAGGCAACGTAGGCTCGTTCTCCGGCAAAATTGCCCAGGATGAAGGCGGCGCCGTCATCGTAGGCGTTGGCGAAGTAGAAGGCGCCATCTACAAGGCAGATGGTATCGACTTCCACGACCTGCTGGCCTTCCGCAAGGAAACCGGCTCCATCCTCAATTATCCCGGCGCTATTTCCTACCCGAAAGAGCAGCGCGAGATGTGTATTGAGTTTGAGTGCGACATCCTGGTGCCGGCTGCTCTGGAAAATACCATCCACGAGGGCAACGCCCCCCGGGTGAAGGCTAAAATCATTGGCGAAGCGGCCAACGGCCCGGTTACGGCCGAAGCTCAGAAGATACTCATCGAGAAGGGCTGCATCATCATTCCCGACATCTACCTCAATGCCGGCGGCGTAACGGTATCCTACTTCGAATGGCTGAAGAACCTGTCGCACATGCGCTTTGGTCGCATGGATCGCCGCTTCAACCAGAACCAGTATGAAAAACTGCTGGGCGTGGTGGAAAATATGACGGGCAAGCAGATCGATATGAAAGACCGCCTCATGATTGCGCGCGGCGCCGAGGAAATCGACTTGGTGCGCAGCGGTCTGGAAGACTCCATGATCACGGCCTTCCAGCAGATTCAGGAAATCAAGCTGCAAAAAGGCCTCGACAACCTGCGTACAGCCGCCTTCGTAAACGCCATCCAGAAGATCGGCAGCGACTACAACGCTATGGGTATCTGGCCCTAAGCCAGGGCAATACCTCATCACCGAAATACAGCGGGGCGGGAAGGTCATCTTTCCGCCCCGCGCTGTTTTACATAGAATCTTAGCGTGTAGAACGATGGTATTTTTTAGGGCGTGCCCCCGCCCCCCGCTCATCAGCGGCTGCCTGCCCTTAGTCGTTATCCTCCGCCAAAGAGGGGCGGGGTCGGGTGTTCCGCTACTATGCGCTCGTTCACCCCGTGGAATATACGCTTCGCTATTCCA
>CAYOTJ010000424.1:0-3882 GCA_964406855.1 uncultured Saprospiraceae bacterium | reverse complement strand
CTTTGAGGTAGGGGCCTCGGGCGGGGGCGGGCTCGGCCGGCGGCAGGCCGTACATAAGGCACACCTGGGGCACGGCGTCGAGCACCGGCTGCTCAAGGGCGTGAAACTCCAACAACAGGCCATAGGTATCGGCTACGTACCGATTGCCGAAGACATGATCGAGGTGGCAGTGGGTATTGATCAGGCGTACGGGCCGCAGCCCGCGCTCGCGAATGACGCGGCTCAACTCGGCTTTTTCATCCGCATCCGCGCAGCCGGGGTCGAAGATGACGCACTCGCCGGTATCGTCAAAAACGATGTAGGTATTCTCTTGAAAAGCATTAAACGTCAGGCGCACAACATCTGTCATGGTTTTTTCTTTTTATGATGGGGTCCGGGCTTAAAAACGAGCGCCCAATTTCGTACCTTGATGGGCAGCAGGCGCCAATGATAAAAAGCCCGTAGCCGATGGCGACAAAAATAGCCTTTTGCGAAACATCGGCAGGGGAGAAAACGTATCATTATATGCGTTTTTCCGGCAGGCGCCTCAGCCCGCCTTATAAATCGTTCAAAAACTGGGGTTATGGGTCATTTCCTACGATTGATGCTGATGTTGTTGCTGGCGCCGGCTTTGGCTTGGGGCCAAACGTCGCAAGTGGTATTTGGTAAAAACCGCGTGCAATACCACCGCGACTTCGACGACTGGATGCAGTACGAGAGCGACAACTTCATCACCTACTGGTACGGAGAGGGCCGCAACATCGGTCAGGCCGTCGTGCAGATGGCAGAACTTGACTTTCCTCACATCCAGCGCATCCTGGAGCACCGCATGAATGAGAAGGTGCAAATCATTGTCTACGTCGACATCACCGACTTCAAGCAGAGCAACCTCGGCAATGACGAGGTGTTTACGAGCACGGCCGGGCGCACCAAATTTGCCGGCAATAAGGTGTTCGTATACTTCAATGGCGACCACAACGACCTGCGCCGCCAAGTGCGCGAAGGTATAGCTGGCGTGTACCTCGAAGCCATGCTCTTTGGCTCCAACCTCCAGGAAATTGTACAAAATGCGGTGCTGATGAACCTGCCGCCCTGGTTTACTCAGGGCCTCACGGCCTTTGTTGGCGAAGCCTGGAATTCCTCCCTCGATAACCGGTTGCGCCAAATGCTTACTGCCGGCGGCTATGCTACCTTCGACGCGCTGGCCAAAGACCACCCCGCGCTGGCCGGGCATGCCTTTTGGTATTTTATCCATGCCAACTACGGCGCTTCTACGGTATCCAACCTGCTCTACCTTACCCGCATCAACCGCAATGTTGATGAGGGCTTCCTCTATGTGCTGGGCAATACCTACCCCACCATAACCCAAAATTGGCTCAACTTCTTCCGCGAGCGCTACCGCCTCGACGGGCAGGGCCGCACCGACGACCCCGGTAAGGCCATCGCCATACGCAACAAAAAACATCTACCCCTCACCCAGCTCGTCATCAGCCCCAATGGCCGCCAATTGGCCTATGTGCTCAATGAAATTGGTCGGTATAAAGTATACCTCTACGACCTGGCCGAAAATAAGCGCACCCGCGTATTTCGTTACGGCTTTCGCAACAACCTGCAAAGCCCCGACTACAGCTACCCGCTGCTGGCCTGGAGCCCCAACAGCCAGGAATTAGCCATTGCCTACGAGCATCGCGACAAGGCCTTCCTGCTGCGCTACAACACCGATACCGATAAACGGCTGACGGAGCCCTTGTCTACCGAATTTCAGCGCGTCAACAGCCTTTGCTACGTCAACCCCTCCATTATGGCCATGTCGGCTACGGTGCGCGGGTTTTCGGATATCTTCCTCTACTTTCCCGCTACCCGGCAGTCGCAGCGCATCACCGCCGACTTTTGGGACGACCTCGGTCCCACGGCGGTGCAGTTGCGCGGCCGCTCGGGTTTGATCTTTGCCTCCAACCGCCCCGACAGCCTGCTGCTCGGCGCCCGGCTCGATACCCTGCTGCCCATCGCTACCTACGACCTGTTTTATTACAACCTCGAATCGAGAAGTACCGAGCTGGTTCGCCTAACCAATACCCCCCACGCCAATGAGCGTCAGCCCGCTGCCGTGGATACAACTTACTTTGCCTTCCTCACCGATGAGACGGGCATCTACAACCGCGCCTTAGGCCGCATCGAAGACTACATACACCACTACGAGCAACTGCTGACCCTCAAAGACGGGATGCAGATACGCCTGCCCGTAGACTCCACCCTCGATAAGCTCGACAGCACCCTCATTCAGCGGGTAGAACTCGTGCCCATCATCAAAGAGCGGGGCGCATACTCGGTGTGCACCGACTATGGCGCCAACATCCAACTCCAGAGTATAGCCCCCCGGGGCGCTAAGGCGGCTCAATTGGTAGAAGGCCCCAAAGGCGTCAATACCATTTACGTAAAAGCACTGGAACTCGACTCTGCCGCCATCGTTCAGCCGCGCCTTACCGTCTTCCAGGCCGAACGCTTACGCCAGGCCATTCCCTTGCCCGTTGGCGCTACGAACAGCCCTCAACCTCAGCCTGAACCTCAGCCTCAGCCTGAACCTCAACCTGAACCTCAACCTCAACCTCAACCTCAGCCTCAACCTCAACCTCAACCTCAACCTGAACCCACCGACACCCTATCTCCCGTTGACATCTACAACTACTTTTTCCAGAGCCAGTTTGAAGACGAGCCCGCCGCCCGCCCAACACCCGCTGCGCCGCCCGCCAACGCCCCGGCGGTAGAAGCCGTAGTGACCACTCAGCCACTGCCTTCGGCCATCGGGGGTAGCGAGTCGGCCCGCTTCCGCAGCCTCACGCCCCCGATTTATCGCTTCCGGCCTGGCAACATCATCCCCTACCGGCCTGCCTTCCGCACCGACTTCGTCACCTTCAACATGGACAACAGTCCGCTCTTTGAAGGCTTTGACAGTTATGCCGCCAACCCCAACGGCTTCAACTTTCAGCCCTTGGGGCTGCTGCTAAAGGCCAATTTCAAAGACCTGCTCGAAGACTACGTCATCGAAGGCGG
The DNA here is from genome assembly GCA_964406855.1 of uncultured Saprospiraceae bacterium. Lineage (GTDB taxonomy): Bacteria > Bacteroidota > Bacteroidia > Chitinophagales > Saprospiraceae > JAUMBM01. The sequence continues at coordinate 852 of CAYOTJ010000424.1, read as the reverse complement.
CATCCGCCTGCCCACCAGCTTCAACGGGGCCGAGTACTTCCTGACGATGCAAAACCGCAAGCGCCGCCTCGACAAGACCTTTGCCGTATACCGCCGCAACATGCGCTTTGCCGAAGAAGGCGTGGCCTTTGTGCCCTGGCGCCGCGACAACAATGTGGTGCTGGCCCAGGCCGGCGTCCGATACCCCCTCGACATCTTCCGCAGCCTGCGCGCTATGGCCACCGTGCGCCGCGACCGGGTACAGTATCTGGGCACCGACAACTTTGCCCTCACCCTGCCCGCCCAAACGGAGCAGCGCGCCGGCTTGCGCCTCGAATACGTATTCGATAATACCATCGACTTAGCCCTCAACTTGCGGCAGGGCTCCCGCTACAAGGTATTTATAGAGGGCTCCAGGAGCTTTGCCTTGGGCGACGGCAATGGCCTTGAGCTCGATCCCGGCTTTATGGGCGTCATAGCTGCTGATTTTCGCCACTACCAGCGCCTCGACAAGCGCAGCATCTTAGCGGTGCGCTTAGCGGGCGCTACCTCCTTTGGCGAGCAAAAGATTCTCTACTACTTAGGCGATACCGACAACAGCCTGCTGCCCAATTTTAATACCAGCATTCCCATCGGCAACGAAAACAACCGCCTCACCACGTTGGCTAATAACCTGCGCGGCTTTACGGCCAACGCCCGCAACGGCAATGCCTATGTGCTGCTCAATACGGAGCTGCGCGTGCCCGTATTTCGCTATTTTTCCGAGCGCATAAGGTCGCCCTTCCTGCGCAACTTCCAGATGGTGGGCTTCTTCGATGTGGGCACTGCCTGGTCGGGTCCCGACCCCTACAGCGACGAAAACCCCCTCAATAC
>CAYOTJ010000423.1:0-3886 GCA_964406855.1 uncultured Saprospiraceae bacterium | reverse complement strand
CCCCAAAAAAAGGCGCATGCAAATAGATGCATGCGCCTCCCTATAGTTATAGGCAGAAAAAACGCTACAACCTCACCAATCGCCGCGTTTGCGCCCGGCCGTCTAACTGCACCCGTACAAAGTAGGCGCCCGGCGCTAAGCGCGAGGCATCGAAGCGCAATTCGTGGCTGCCCTCCGCCAAGCGTTGGTTAGAAACTACGGCCACCTCGGCGCCCAGCGCATCGAAGACCGACACCCGGCCCCACTCCTGCAAGCTGTTGAAGCGGATGGTAGCCCACTCGCGGCAGGGGTTGGGAAACAGCTCCAGCCCTACGCTGAGGTCGGCGTTGAGATCGGGTTGGGTAGAGGTCACCGAGCAGTTGCGGATGACGGGCAGATGCGTAAAGTTGGCGTAGAGCAGGTTGCGCACATCGTCTTCCGGCACCTCAAACCAGTCCATGAGGATAGAGCCATAGAGGTCGCGGAAGTCGTGTTGCATGGCCACGCCCTCGTCGTTGGTCACATTGGTGGAGATTTCAGGGCTTTCGCCCAAAATTTGCGGATTGATGCAGGAGCCAAAGAGGAACAGCGGCGCGGCCGTACCGTGGTCGGTACCGAGGCTGTCGTTGGAGCGAATGCGGCGCCCAAACTCCGAGAAGGTCATTGTGATCACCCGCTGCTCTATGCCCAGCGCCTGAAGGTCGGCCTGGAAGGCGGCCATGGCGTTGGAGAGGTTGAGCAGCAGCTCGGCATGCTCGCCGGTAGTGGGATCGCCGTTGGCCACCTGGTTGGCGTGGGTATCGAAGCCCCCGATGTTCACGACGTATACCCGCGTGCGCAGGCCGCCCGAGATGAGCAGGGCCACATTTTTGAGCTGGTTGGCCAAGTTGCTGTCCGGGTAAGTAGCCATATTGGAGCCCATACCCGCCGCCTCCGTGATGACCTCGCCGTAGGCGTTGGTCTGGGAGATGGCGATGCGCAAAAACTGCAACTCGTCGCCGTAGGGCGTATTGGGCAGGCTGCCCGGCTCGCCCTCGATGAGCTGCGAGATGGAGTTGGGGTTGCTGAGGGCCATGCTGTAGTTGGCTACTGTGCCCTGGCAGGTTTCCGATACCACGGTACCCATTGTAATGGCGAAGGGGTCGGGATACTCGGCGTTGGGGTAGCCCTCGGGGAAGCCGGGGTATTGGGTATCCATATATCGGCCCAGCCATCCGGTGCGCCAAAACTCATTGGCGGGCGAGCCGCTCGTCCAGATATCGGTACTGCGGAAGTGCGAGCGATCCTGGTTGGGGTAGCCTGCGGCCTGTACAATGGCCAGTTTGCCTTGGTCGTAAAGGCTGCGGGCGCCCGTCATGGCGGGGTGCAGTGCCGTGGTGTCGGTCAGCGACAGCAGGCTCGACTGCGGCAGCAGGATGTTGCCGCGCACATTGGCCAGCCCGTCGTATTGGTCGACGGGGATGACCATATTGAGGCCGTCGTTGCCGCCGTTCATCTGTATGAGCACCAGCACGCGGTCGCTATCGGTATTCATATTGCTGAACACCGACGAACGCGCAATGGCAGATACCGGCAGCCCGTTGAGCAGTACCGGAACGGCCAGTGCCTGGCCCGATTGCTTTAAGAAAGATCTTCTTTTCATTATGATGGAAATCTTGAAAAGTCAACGAATGGGGTACCTAGCTCAGATGAAACTCCGGCAATGTAAGTATGGCCGTCAGCAAATTCCGGAGCTTAGCCGTTACCGCATCGCGCAGGGCGACGTTGTTTGGATTGTCGAGGTAGTCGCCATATTCCAAGCCCCACTCATAGTCGGGCAGGCCGGGCAGCAACGCTTCTTTGAGGGCTACATATTGATTGGCTACCAAGGGCACAGGGCACAGCAGCCGCACCATCTCCTCAATCATGGCGTTGGGGTCGAAGGCATCATCGAAGGTAGCTATCCAGGCCAAGGGGTCAATGCGCAGGCGGAAGCCGCCATAAACCGTACCGCCGCCGGCCATTGCCTTCACAAAGTTCGACCGCAATTGCAGGGTGTTGGCCGTAATCCAGGAGCGATAGAAGAGCGGCTCCTGATAGTAGGCCTTCCAGCCCGCTACATCGGGCAGGTTGTAATAGGCCATCTCCAATGCCGTGATGAGCTGAAACACCCGAAACAGCACATTGCTGCGCTGGGCAAAGTCGACGGGCAGCGGGGCGCCTGTGGTCTTGAGCGTTGTGATGACGTAGTCAAACGGATGCCGGATCATCGGCCCTACGCTCAGCATATCGTAGAAGTGGGCGCTCTTGAGCAGGGCTTCCAGCGCCGGCCGGATCTCGTAATTGTTGCTGATGAGCAGTTGCGCCATAGGCTCAATGACGTTCTGCTCGGCGTTCTCGTCGATAATGTAGTAAACAAACCAGCGGTAGAGCTTGCGGCAGATGAAGCGCGCCACCTCGTCTTTGCTAAAAATAACATCAACCAAATGGCTGTACTCGTTGGCGCCCATATTGGGTATCGTTACGCCGTCGAAGCGGGCGCTCAGCGTTTTGACGCCCGTATCGTGGCGGTTGGCGGTATAATAAGCCTCTATCGGCACGGGGTTGCCATTGTTGAAACCGCGGTCGCGCCAGCCCGTCAGTACCCGCGCCATCTCTATCACGTCCTGCTCGGTATAGTGGGTATAGTCGCCGGGGCCGGCTTGCGGGCCTTTGCCGATTGTGAAGAGCTCTAACAGCTCGCGGGCATAGTTTTCATTGGGCGCTACATTGGTATTCTGGTTGCCGTTCAGGAAGCGCAGCATAGCCGGGTCGATGGTCACGGCCTTCACCAGATCGCGGAAGTTGCCCCAGGCGTATTGTCGCAGCGTAGTGATGTAGCGGTAGTTGAAGCGGGCGTCGTTGATGTTGTTGATGGCAAAGTGATTGTGCCAGAACAACGTCAACTTCTCCAATATCGACGAGCCCTCGTTGTAGATCAGGGTCATCGTCCAGGCCCGGAGACTGCGCGCCCGCGCGCCGTTCAGCCCGACCACGCTCTGAGGCGCCGGCGCCTCCACCCAGGTTTCGCCCAAGGGCACATTGGGGTCGTCGGAGTAGTCGTAGTACACTGGCGGCGCCGGGGCGGGCAGCGCCTCAAAAAGTTGGCCCACCGCTGCATTGAGGCCCAAGGCCGTAGAGGCATCAATACGCGCCTTGTTGGGGCCAAAGGTAGCGCGCCTCAAGAGGTGGGCGGCTTGCTCGCGGGTCCAGGGGCCTGCATAAGGCTCCAGTCCGGTGGTTACCAGCGTGGGGGCTGCCACGGCGGCAGCTTTGGCTTGTTGTAATTGCCCGCCTCGCCCCAGCAAGGCGGCAATGGATGTCCTTCGATCCATAGGCATGATTTTGTCCGCTTTTAACAATGCCCCGGCTGCTTGCACACAGCCCGGTTTTTACCTGTAACGCATCTGTGACTGAGAAAAGTGGCCCCGGTTTAATGCGCCCGCCGTCCTTGGCTGTCATTGAGGTGCAAGTCGGGGTAAAAGGTTGCCTGCAATCAGGGAACGGTATGGGTTTTTTAAGGATTTTTTTTGGGGCTGGTGGCCGGGTAAATATTATGGGCCCGCCCACTTGGGGTGGTTTTACCCGGCTGAATAGACGGGCGGGTAAATATTATGGGTATCTTAGCGTGCCAGCCGCAAAAAACATGACGAAGAAAGAGACGCTGGGGAAGACATAATCCCTGACGGAACCTCAATCTCGACCTTCGTTTCAGCCCATGTCGCTGCGGAGCCGCGTTAGGGCCGGGGCAACGGTATGCCCGACGGCGCCTCACCCCTTATGGCAAGGCGGCCTCGGCGGCCCTTCCCGGCAGGGCGCGCTTTGGTACTTACCATGATTATTGTAGAAGAGGGTGGGATCCCACCCTCCTGGCCTGCACACCAACTCC
>CAYOTJ010000422.1:0-3888 GCA_964406855.1 uncultured Saprospiraceae bacterium | reverse complement strand
TCCTCATCCTCATCCTCAACTCCCCCCTCAACAGGCTTCGGCGTCCAGGTAGGCTCCTATGGCGTAATGGAAAACGCCGAGCGCATGCAATCCTCCCTCGGCAGCAAAGGCATCACCAATACCTTTATCGCGCGTCAGGGCGATTTGTTTCGCGTTATGGTAGGCCCCTTTCCGGCGCGTGAAACCGCCGAACAAACCCGCCAACAACTCCAACAGGATCACAGTATGAATAGCGTTGTCGTCGACTTGAGCACAAGACGTTAAATTAGCGTTGGGGGTACGGGGGTATGGTGGGAAAAAATACCCCACTTGCTCTGTTAGGGGGCGCCCCCGCGCGCATTCATTTGCAGGCGCCTCAGGGCGCAAAGGGTTGTCGTCGGCGCGCGGGGTCGGGCTGTCCGTTATTATGGGGCCGCTGTGCCCCTGTTGGCCGGGGAGCTCTTTGGGGGGGCGGCCCCATACCACTACCATCCCTCGCCCGGGCCCACTCCCGACTCAAGGTTTATGGCTCTTCATAAACCTTGGCTTGAAGAAACGGTAAATTCATACCCTTTGCCTTTGCCTTTGCCCCGGGTGCTCACAGATGTTTGGAAATACGCAAAAAGTAGGTATCTTAGCCGGACTTTATGGTTTGCGCTGTCAGATTTTGTGCATGGATGCCCGCATAAAACCTGCCAACGCGCAGGTATGGTTCTTCAAGCCAGTATTCATAGATACTAACTTGTGCAGAACGGTAATTCACACAATCGCCTGAAACATGCGTCATTTTATAGTTTTAGCACTAGGGCTATGTGTCGTACTGCCCGCTTATGGTCAACTGGAAGACCTTAGCCGCCGAATAGCCGACGGCAATTGCGAAGCCGCCGCCGCCGATTGTCGCACCTACCTCTCCGACGAGCGGTTGCGCCTCGTTGCAGCCTGGGGCTTGGCCGCTGCTTACAGCGATACCGCCTGCACGCTTTATAACCCCGCCGAAGCTTATACCTGGCTGGAGCAGTTCTACCCTGAATACCGAAAACTCGACGATCGCGAGAAAGAACGCCTCGATCGTAAAGGTATAGGCAGCACGGGCAAACTGCGCAACCGCATCTCCGATGCCCTTTATGCCCGGGCTCTGGCCACCGGGGATCCTGCAGTCCTCGATTCCTTCGGCCGGCATTATCCCCTCCTGCGCTCCAGTCTCCACGACGATGCCCGCAAGGCTGCGCTCCGCCTCCGAACCCGCCTGCTCATCCAAACCGGCGGCCCCGCAGATGCCTGGGCACAACTCCAAAAAAATTATGCCGAGTGGCTGCCCGGCCTGCCCGGTCTCCGCGATACCATCGACCGGGGCCTGCTCGCTGCCTGGCTGCAAAGCCGCGGTTGGGACGCCTGGCCTGATTTCAGGCGCGCCTACCCCGAAAACCGCTACGGCGCCGATCGAACACTCCCGGCTTTTCTAACCGTCAGAAAACAGGCAGCGGCGGCCGGCTATCGGCAATTCGCCGATCGCAATCCGTCCAGTGCCTGGGCGCCCATCGCCCGCGATAGCGCACAGGTCATCACCCAACGACAGCAGTGGCGACAGGCTGCCCTGAACCTGGCGCTCGATACCCTCTCCCGCGCTTCAGACCCTGCCGCCTGGAGCCGGGCCGATCAGCAATTGACCCGGGGTTTTATCTCCGACATCATCAATCAGCCCGCAGCCGCCAGCCGTTTGGCAGCAATCCCCGGCCAACGGGCGCCCCTGACCCTCGACACGCTGGCCAACCGCTACCGTGCCGCTGGCCAATTAGAGCTGTTTTTGTCCAAATTCCCGCTCTATGCCCAAAAAGATGCCATTGAAAAAGAACTCGAAGCAGTCATCGCCCAAAGAGCAGAGGCCGAACGTCGGCGCTTGGCCGCTAAGGAGGCCGCCGAACGGCAGCGCCAGGCCCGAATAGAGCGCCAACGCATCGAGTCCGACTCGCTCCGCAATGCCTACCTCCAGAAAAATCGACCCCGATGCGCCAACCAGTCGCGCCCGGTTCACCTCGGCGTAGCCAAGTCCAAACTGCTGGCCTATCAGCAATTGGTTAGAAAGCTGTCAGCCTACTTAGAAGCCCGCAATTGGCCCGTAGCCTTAGCCGAAGCCCGCCTGCATAACGCCGACCTGGCAGGCTTTGCTTACTACGACGAACTCGTTGCCATGCTCTCAGATACGACCGCAGACCCCCCGCTCACCCTGCTCGGCGGCGAAGTGGTCAATACCAACGATGATGAATATACCCCCGTACTGTCTGCCGATGGCAAACAGCTCTACTTTTGTCGCGCCATTGGCGGCGAGGAACGGGTCTACCAAGCCCGCCTGACCCCCAATGGCTGGGTCGACCAAGGTATGATAAGGGGCTTTCAGGAAGGCCGCCTCAACACCGCTCCTCTGGCCTTGTCGGGAGACGGAAACCAGATACTCCTCTTCAAAAATGGCCAGATGTTCTACGCCGGCCGCAGGCTGGAGGGCTGGTCGACGCCGGCCTCCTATCCCCCCGCCATCAACGGAGGGCCCTGGCAAGGTATGGGCGCCTTATCCCCCGATGGCAAAGTGATGATTTTTGAGGTTACCGGATGGTCGGGTCAGGAGGGGGCCAGGGATGTCGATTTTGACCTCTACATCTCTTTCCAATTGCCCGATGGCTCCTGGACGCCCGGCCAGTCGCTGAGCCCTGTCATCAATACCGCCGGCATGGAGCGCTCGCCCTTTCTGCACCCCGATATGCGAACCCTCTATTTTAGCACCAATGCCCGCGGTGGTCTCGGCCAGATGGATGTCTACAAAACAACCCGAATCGGCGATGACTGGTTCTGCTGGAGCGAACCCGTACACCTCGGCAGAGCCGTCAATACGCCGGGCCACGACTGGGGCTACAAGGTCACTACCGATGGCCGCTATGCCTACTTCGCAGGCAACGCAAGATCGTCGGCCAAGAGCGAACAAAATATCTATCAGGTAGAGCTGCCCCAAGCCGCCCGCCCCGATCCGGTAACCCTTATCGAAACCCGCATCCTGACCCCCGACGGCAAACCCCTCGATGGCGTACTACAGGTGGAAGACCTCGAAACCGGCAAGACCATTATGGAGTTGCGCACCGAGCCCGGCACCGGCCGCGTGACGGCTCCGCTGCCCAATAACAGGCGCTACGCCCTCGTATTCGAAGATGGTCGTCGCCTGCCCCTGTCCAACACCCTCGATCTGTCGAAGGTCGACTCCAGCCAAACCGTCACCCAGGACGTTGTCCTAAAAGCCGTTGAAGAACTCAAAGCAGGCGAAGGACTCGTACTCAACAACATCTTTTTCGACTATGGCGAGGCTATACTCAAACCCGAAAGCCAGGCCGAAATACGCCGGGCTGCCGAGTTTTTAAAAAATACCCCCGATACAATGGTAGAAATCGCCGGACATACCGATAACACCAGCTCGCGGGAATTCAACCTCTCCCTCTCAACACGTCGGGCCGAAAGCGTACGCAACGCCTTGATACAGCAGGGTATATCGCCCGAGCGTCTCAGTGCCCGAGGCTATGGCCCCGATCAGCCGGTGGCCCCCAACGACACCGAGGAAGGCCGCGCTGCCAACCGCCGCGTAGAGATGAAATGGAAGCAATAAAAAAATTACACGATTTTTGTGGGGTGGCATAGGGGGATAGGCCCGCTGCCCGCATCATCATCATGGAAAGGGAAAACAATAACATGGAAGCTACCCGCTATGAAGCCTTGATCGCCGCTTACCTCTCCGGCAATATCACCGCCGTGGAGAAAGACGATCTCATGCGTTGGGTAGCCGAAAGTGAACCCAACCAAAAGTTCTTTGAGGAATTGGTTGACCTCTGGGCAGCGGCCGCCGACGATGATGTCGGGCCTTGGCCAACAGAG
>CAYOTJ010000421.1:0-3901 GCA_964406855.1 uncultured Saprospiraceae bacterium | reverse complement strand
AATGGCGGTCCAGCAGCCAGTCCATGGGCTGCGCCCCCAGGGCGGTGAGGCCGGGATAATGGGCGATGACGAGCCCCAGGGTGAGGCCGCAGTACAACAGGTTGGCGGCGGCGATGAGCCTCAGCAGGAGGCGTTGGCGGCGCGGGCGCAGGGCATAGCAACTGAGGGAATAGGCGGCAAAAAGCGCGGCGATGAGGGCCAAAGGCCAGACTACGGCGGGGGGCATACCGGCGACATGAGGCATGAGAGCCAGCGCGCTAAGAAGGGCGGCGGAGAGCAGGGCGCCGAGGCCGTCGATGAGAAAGAGGGTGCGGGGGGCGAGCAGCATAGAGACTGAATTGGGGGTGAAGAAACTAAAACCAAAAATGAGAAAAATAGCTCACGAATATGCGGCGTCGCTTAAAAAAAATCCTACCTTGGCCTATCAAATGCCACCCGATTCCCGCCCTCAATCCGATGTTCAATCATGCAAGTAAAAACGGCTATTTTGGGTTTTGGCAATCCGGTGCGCAGCGACGACGGGGTGGGTTGCTTTGTCATTGAGCAGTTGCAGCAGCAGCGCGGCGCTCTGCCTGCGGAGACGACGCTGCTGGACATGGGCACCTCGGCGTTTGAGATGCTGTTTCAGTTGCAGGGCCATCAGCGGCTGGTGCTGGTAGATGCCGTGGTGAACAGCGGAGAGGCCGACGGCGCCATATTCAGGCTGCCCGCCGACGAGGTGGAAACGGCCGTGCAGGACGACCCCATGGTGTTTTTGCACAGCCTGAAGTGGGATCAAGCCCTGTCGTATGCCAAAAAGATATTAGGCGAGGCCTACCCCGCCGATGTGGCCGTATACCTGATAGCGGTGAGCAATACCCGCTTAGAGGTGGGCCTGAGCCCCGAGGTAGAAGTGGCCGGGCGGCGGGTATGCGATCATATTTTAGCCGAACTGAACGTATGAGCGACGTAAAACTAAAAAACCGCCACCTGCTGGTAGCCGGCGCGCTGGCCGAGCAGGTTTTTGGGGCCTCGGCCCAGGCGCATGTGGTGTATTATGCCCAGCACCGCTCGTTGTTGTTGGCGCCTATGGAGGATGATCTCTTCCCGACGCTGCACAAAACCGGCCTGCAAATGCTAAAAACGCGCAACCTGCAGGGCGACAAAAGCTTGTCGCTGGAGGAAATACTGATCGATAATGAAATTGACGACGCCGACCGGGACTTGGTCTTTCAGCACCATCCGGGTATGCTGCACGTAACGCTTTAAAAAGGGAAAGACCATGCTTTCAATATACGCTCCGGAGGAGCTTATCCCCATACTGCGGGAATACATAGCCACCGAAGACCGCCTCGACGAATTAGTGGAAGTACACGATCTGCTGGCGGCCCGGCCGGCGCCCAGCGCTTATCACTTCATTGTGCGGCCGCGGCAGGGCATTGTGCATACCCTCGACTGGCATAATGTGATGGCCCCTTACCTGCTGCCCGAAGAGATTGAGCTGACGCGGGATAACCTGTTGGGGTTGGTCTTTGCCAAAATAGACAACTGGGAGCAGGCCGAGGCATATACCCAAAACAACCCCATGCTCTGGCATGAGCTGCGGATGTTGTTTCAGATACAAAAGGGGATTCCCTCCGACCCGGGCGAACTGACCTCCAGCTTAGCCGCTTTTGAGGAATACCGCTTCTGCCACAACTCGGCCATACTGCACCACTATGCGGCTACGGAAGAGAGCTTTGACCCCGAGAAGACGCGTTACTTCTACCGGGAGGCCATACAGAGCGCGCCCAATGGAGAGTATGCCGCCTTCACGGCCCGCCAGATGGCCGCCTTCCTTCAGGATATGGGCGAATTGGATATGGCCGAAACGATCCTGCAACAGGCGCTGCCCCAGGCCCTCTCCGACGATGCCGCGATGGCCCTCAAGACAGGGCTGTGCGGAGTATGGATGGCCAAACTTACGGTGCCCTACGACAGGGCGCTGCTGGAGCATCTGAAAAGCACCCTTTGGGAGGTACTGCAATATTACGAGCGCGAAGACCGGCAGGAGGAGATAGCGCTGACGCTGGTAGAGGCGGCCCGAATAGCGCATTATACCGAAAGCTGGTCGGAGGGGCTGGGCTACATCAACCGGGCCATTGCCATCTTTGAAGCGCAGGATCAGGAGGCATTTCTGGCGCCGGCTCATTACCAGCGGGCGCTGCTGCTGTACAGTTGGGCTAAAAAGGGCAATCCGCAGTTTTTCCAGGGGGCTTTGGATAGCTTCAAGATAGCGGCCGCGGTCTTCAACCGCGAAAATGCGCCCGATGTGTTTGCCGAAATTCAGCAGTACCTGGGCATCATCTATGCCGAGATGCCCGACGAAGCCCTCAAGCGCAGTATGTGGGCGGCCATATCGTCGTCGTCGTTTCAGGAGGCGCTGCGCTACTATACCCGCGAGGAGCGCCCCTACGAATATGCAATGGTGTGCAACCACTATGGCAACGCCCTCACCAAGTACCCTCCGGCTACGCATACCGACAACATCGAAAAGGCGCTCTTTTACTACAACGAGGCGCTGAACATACGCACCGCCGAGGCCCTGCCCGTAGAGCGGGCGGCTACCCTGCTCAACTACGTGGAGGCCTGTTGGAGCCTCAACCTCGAAGGCCGGGGCGCGGGCGAGGAGGTCTTTGCCGATATGCTGGCCAAGGCGCAGGAAGCGCAGGCCCTGGCCATTGACCCACAGATGCGCGACGAAGCCGCACAGCAATTGGCCCGATTGGAAAACCTGCGGCAGACTTTAGCCGCTGAAACCGAACCCCATGCATGAGATTTCATTAGTGCGCACCATCTTCCGCACCTTAGAAGACAGCTTCCCTCCTGAGGAGTTGCGGCGCTTAGAGGCCATTGAGCTCAAGGTGGGGCCGCTGTCGAACGTAGAGCCCATACTGCTGCAAAATGCCTTTGAGGCGGTATTGGAGTCGGAGGAGACCCGATTTCAGGGGGTGGCGTTGCGCGTAAACGTCATTCCGGTACTGGTGTATTGCGTCGAGTGCGACCGCACCTCGGAGGTAGAGAATTACCGGTTTGTATGCGCCTGTGGCAAGCCCTGCTCCAACGTGGTGCAAGGCAACGAGCTGCTGATAGAGCGGGTGGTGATGCGGGACAATTGATCTACATTGCGCCCCGGCGCCGCTCTATATAGGCGCGTATGCGCACGGCGCTTTCGTAGTCTTCCTTTTCTACTACTTTTTTCAATAGGTCCTCCAGCTCTGCCAAGGTATATTCGGCTAAGGAGCCCTTCTTCTGGCGGCCTACCATCGAGGAGGTGAGGATGCCGGCTTCCTCCATAACGTGATCGTAGATAAAAATGGGCGCATTGAAGCGCACGGCCAGTGCAATGGCGTCGGAGGTGCGGGCCTCTACGAGGAGGGAATCGCCCTGGGCTGTCTGCAAAGTCAGGGTGGCGCAGAACACCCCGTCTTTGATCTGGTGGATGAGCACCTCGCGCAACCGGCCGCCTAAGGCGTCTACTACGCTCTTGAGGAGATCGTGGGTAAGGGGGCGCATGGGCTGCATCTTCTCCATAGCGATGGCGATGGCCTGGGCTTCTGCCCCCCCGATGATGATGGGTATGCGGTGGCTGTTGCTGACGTCTTCGAGTACCAGCGCATAGCTGCCGGGATGCGACTCGCTGGTGGAGAGGGCGGCGACGATGAGTTCTATTTTTTGGGGCATGCGCTTAGCGTTGAATGAATTGGCAAAGCTCGTCGAGGTCGTCGAAGGGGGCTACAACCGCGCCATCGGAAAACAACTTAAACAAGCCGTTGGCCTCAATTTCTATCTCATAGCCGCCAAGGGTAGCGATGCGATTGCCTGTATCAGACAGCACGGGCAGCTCGTAGGCGAGCAGCGCCAGCAACAGCCATTCGCGCGG
>CAYOTJ010000420.1:0-3902 GCA_964406855.1 uncultured Saprospiraceae bacterium | reverse complement strand
GGGCAGGTGAAGGCCCGGGCCCGACTGCCCCGGCAACGATGCCGCAGCCAGCAGGCAGCACAGGGGGAGGGAGTGATAAAAATACTTCATCATGGTGATTTATAACCGCCCGAAGTGCGCTAAAGTTCGATAAAAATCATTGGCTTGTGTGTGCGAGATCAATGACAAAGCGGGGTTGGAGCCGCTACCTTTACCAATGAAAAGTCGTTCATATAACGTTTACGCCATGAAACAACTACTTATATTAGGCGCGGGTTCGGCCGGTACGATGATGGCCAACCACTTGGTGAAGGCGCTACCGCAGAAAGGCTGGCAGATGACCATAGTGGATCAGGAAAAGACCCACTACTACCAGCCGGGTTTTTTGTTTTTGCCTTTTGGCACTTATGCCGAAAGCGACATCATTCGGCCCATCGGGCAGTTTGTGCCCAAGGGGGTGAAGTTGGTAAACAGCGCCATTGACCGCATTGTAGGCGAAGAAAATAAGGTGCTATTGGCCAATGGCGAAGCCTTGGCCTATGATCTGCTCATTGTAGCTACGGGCTCGCACATTGCGCCTGAAGAGGTAGCGGGCCTGTTGGAGAGCGGCTGGCGCAAAGACGTTTTCGATTTTTACACTTTTGAGGGCGCCAAAGCCCTGCGCGATAAATTGGCCAACTGGCCCGGTGGGAAATTGGTGGTGCACATCACCGAGATGCCCATCAAATGCCCGGTGGCGCCGCTGGAATTTGCCTTCTTAGCCGATGATTTTTTTAAGCAAAAGGGCATACGCGATAAGGTGGATATCACCTATGTGACGCCGCTGCCCGGGGCTTTCACCAAGCCCACGGCCTCGCGCAAACTGGGTTATCTGCTGAAAGAGAAAAACATCAACGTCGTTACCGACTTTTACATTGAGCAGGTTGACGGCACGGATAAAAAAATTGTCGATTATGGCGGCCAGGAGGTGCAGTACGACCTGCTGGTGACGGTGCCCACCAATAAAGGCGACGAATGTATTGCCCGATCGGGCTTAGGCGATGAGCTCAACTTTATCCCGACCGACAAACATACCTTGCAGTCGAAGGCTTTCGACAACATCTTTGTGCTGGGCGACGCCACCAACCTGCCGGCTTCCAAGGCTGGTTCGGTAGCGCACTTCCAGGCGGAGATTCTCACCGAAAACGTCCTGCGCTATGTAGAGGGCAAGCCCCTCAAAGCCGACTTCGACGGCCACGCCAACTGCTTCGTGGAGACGGGCGCGGGTAAAGCGCTGCTCATCGACTTCAACTATGAGGTAGAACCTGTAGAGGGCACTTTCCCCATTGCGGGCGTAGGGCCGCTGCGCCTGCTGCGCGAAAGCCGCATGAACCACTGGGGCAAATTGGCTTTCCGTTGGATCTACTGGAATATGCTCCTTCAGGGGCGCCCCATACCGTTTGTGAAACCGCAAATGAGCCGCGCTGGTAAGAACATAAGCACGGCCGTACCCGAAACGGAAACCGTTCATTAATCCGCTAATCAAAAACTCAGTTGTCATGCAAAAGCTAATTAATGGTCAACCCATAGATGTCAATGAGGAAGGCTATCTCACGAACCTGACTCAATGGAATGAAGGCGTGGCTGAAACCATCGCTACTGAAGAAGGGGTAGGCCCCCTCACTACGCGCCACTGGGACGTGCTTCGTTTTCTGCAAGACCAGCAGCGCAAAGAAGTGGCGCTCACCATACGGCGCATTGGCCAAAGCGGCGTAGTCTCGATCAAGGAGTTCTATGACCTCTTTCCCGGCGGCCCGCTGAAGAAAGCTTCCAAAATTGCCGGCATTCCCAAGCCTGCCAGTTGTATCTAACACATTGATCAACCTCTAAAAGCGATCGCCATGACTGACGCGATGATAAAAGAAACTCCTGCCGCCGCTGCCCGTGCAGAAGCGCAGCCCATCAAAAAAGTATGCTTCATCCTTTCAAAGGCCACCCTCGACAGCGTATACGCTTGTATGGTGATGGCCAATGGAGCCCGCATGGAAGGCATTGAAGCCGAGATATTCTTCACCTTCTTTGGCCTCGACGCCATCAATAAGAAGCGGATGAATAATCTGCATGTAGCCACTGTGGGCAACCCTGCCATGCACATACCCACCATGCTGGGCGGCCTGCCGGGTATGGAAACCTTCGTCACGAGCATGATGAAGAAGGAAATGGAAGCCCTTGATATGCCGGAAATCCCCGAGTTTTTAGACATCCTCAGCGCATCGGGGGCCAAGATGTGGGCCTGCAAATTGGCTATGGACATGTTCCACCTCGAAAAGGAAGACCTGTTTGACGAGCTCGACGGGGTGCTTACCGTAGGCCAGTTTTACGAAAGAGCGGCAGGCTCAGGCACGCAAATTATCTTCATCTGATGTAGGGGCGTACTTGTTGCATTTTTTCTTGTTGCAAGCATATTGATTTAGAGGCAGTTCGGGGTTCCGCCCAAGTGTGGAAGCCCGAACTTGCTTTTTAGAGACAGCCCGGCATGGCGTTGGGTTTATCTGCGCTCTTGAAAAAGTGTCGCCAGCGCTTCGCGCCAGTGGGGTATTTCCAGCCCGAATGCCGACTTGATTTTTTCCTTATTCAGTACGCTGTAATGAGGGCGTCGGGCTGGCGTAGGATAGTCTTTGCTCTCGATGGGCGCCAGGGCGCAGCGTATGCCCGCCAGTTCAAAAATGGCCATTGCAAAATCATACCAACTGCATACGCCCTCATGGCTGTAGTTGAAGACGCCGGCCAGTTGGGAAGTATCGCTGTTATGGCGGATGAGATGCAGGGCTGCAGCAGCGAGATCATCGGCCAGGGTAGGGGAGCCTACCTGATCAAAAACAATGCGCAGTTGGTCGCGTTCTTTACCTAATCTGAGCATGGTGTTGAAAAAATTATGGCCGTGCTGCGCATACACCCATGAAGTGCGCAGTATGGTAGCCTGCGGCATACGCTCTAATACGGCCTGTTCGCCGGCCAATTTGGTGGCTGCGTATACCCCTGCGGGCGCCAATTCATCGTCTTCGCGCAGGGGGCGATTGTAATGCCCTGCATAAACATAGTCGGTGGAAAAATGGATGAGATGAACGCCCAGCCGTACGCAGGCCTCGGCCAAAGCGGCAGGGCCGTCAGCGTTGACGGCTCTGGCTAAATCCGGCTCGCTTTCGGCTTTATCCACGGCCGTATAGGCTGCGGTATTAAAGCAATATCGGGCTCCGGAGGCTGCCAGCATTTCATAGCAATCGGCTGCGCGGGTGATGTCGAGCTGCCGGCGGTCGGCTAAACGCCAGCTCCATTCGGGCTCTCGGGCGGCCAATGATGCAAAAGATTGGCCCAACTGGCCGCCGGCGCCGGTAACGAGTATGGTTGGTTTCATTCTGCGAGCACTTAGTGAATCTGGCGCCAGAAGCTGTTTAGTTGTTGTTCTAAGCGGGCTGCTCTGGCGGCATACGGGTGGCTGGGCGACTGTGCTATGGCCGTTAAGCGTTGCGCCCAGTCGGCGTCGGTGCGGCCTTGCCCTAGTTGGGCCAGCAGCAGGTTCCATTCGGCATTCTGGCGCAGGCTCTGGCGCGTGAGTTCATCCACAGACAGGGAGGGCAGTACCGCCAGCAGGGATAAAAACCCCTTCTCAGCGGCGGTATAGTCTTGACGCTTCATGGCTTCGTGCGCCTCGTTGAGTTGTTCTTCGGGCGAAGCGCCTTCGGCGGGCGCTTCGCTGCCCAAGGTAGCGCCTAAGTTAGGCGCCTGATAAGCCGAGGTCGTCAGGGCGGTATCGCTGTAGTTGGCGTCGGCATACCAGCGCAAACCTACCCAGCCCAATATCAGGCAGGCAGCGGCGGCGGCGGCCCAGCTCATGGCGCGGCGGCGCAGCGGCACTATTTTGGCGGGGGCAGGCGCGGCATCCG
>CAYOTJ010000419.1:0-3918 GCA_964406855.1 uncultured Saprospiraceae bacterium | reverse complement strand
CTGGTGCCCTATGGCCTCACTGACCTTGGGTTTGGTCCGCGCCGGACGGCGCCCTGGCGAGCCGGCGCCAATGAAAATACCACCGTCGCCTTTTCTCATGACGTACTGGTAGAAGGCAAGCCGCTGCAAGCCGGCGTCTACGGCTTGCACCTCATCGTAACCGCCAACGGCCCCTGGACGGCCATCTTCTCCAAAAATCATACCGCCTGGGGCAGCTATTTCTACCGCCCTCAAGACGACGCCCTGCGCGTAGAAATCACGCCGGAAGCCGCCGAATTCCACGAGTGGCTCTCCTACGAATTCACCAACCGCGAGCCCGATGCCTGCACCCTGGCGCTGTTCTGGGAAAAAATCAAAGCGCCCATCCGCATCGCCCTCCCCAATGCAAAAGAGCTGTATGTAACCGAAATCCGGCGCGAGCTCGAAAATGCGCCCGGCTTTCAGTGGCAAAACTGGGAGGCCGCCGCCCGCTACTGCATCAACAACAAAATCAACCTCGAAGAGGCCCTGCAATGGGCCGAAAACGCCATCAGCCTGCCATTTGTAGGAGAGGCCAATTTCAGCACCTACTCCACTAAGGCTATGGCGCTGCACGCCCTCAACCGAAACGACGAGTCGGCTGCGGCCCTTAAATTAGCCATCGAGCAGCCCACCGCTACCGCCAACGCCGTACACCAGCTCGGTCGCGAGCTGCTCGGCCAGGGCCGCAAAGCCGACGCCCTCATGGTGTTTCAACTCAACCACCAGCGCTTCAGCGGCGCATGGCCCACCGAAGTAGGCCTGGCCCGGGGCCTGTCGGCCAACGGCCAATACGCAAAAGCCCTACAGCACGCCCGCCGCGCCTTAGAACAGGCCCCCGACGATCTCAACCGAAACAGCCTTCGGGCCATGATCGCCAAGCTGGAAGCCGGGCAAGACGCCAACTAACCCGTCGGCAGCAGACGCCTCAATGGTGGGCGGATTTTTTTTATGGGCCCCGCCGCATAGCATCCACCTCCGTATGGCATTTTGCGCGGCGCCGGGTGCTCCGCTATTATGCCTGCCCCTACCCGCGCCCTTTGGGGGCCGCAGGCAGGGGCAGGCATACCGCTGCGCCCCCTGGTCCGGCAAAAAGACCGGGCGCCCGCGATCCCGGAGGCTGAGGTCTCATAAACAGGGCCTTATAACCAAGGTGTAAAAGAGCCCCAAGCCCTGGCTTGGAGAACCATACACAACAACATCTGCATTGCTTCTCTACATACGGCAATATTTCCATTATCCGCCGGGAATATGTGGCAAGGGAGGGAGAAAGAATTAAGCGCGTCGCTCTCTTGCCGCTACCCCTATTGCGTTGCCAGGCAGGCGCGCGCCCTAAAATCCGCCATAAATATTTCCCGGCTAATTTGCCAATTTCCCGAAGGGCTGTATCTTTGCGCATGGAAAGCAGAAAAACGAACCACGACAGATTCCGCTACGAAGGTCTCACCTTCGATGACGTACTTCTCCTGCCCGCTTACAGCGAAGTGCTGCCCCGCGAAGTAGATATTTCCAGCCGACTGACCCGCAACCTGCGGCTCAATGCGCCCATCGTTTCTGCCGCCATGGATACCGTGACGGAGAGCAGGTTAGCCATTGCCATGGCCCGGGAGGGCGGCATCGGCGTTATCCACAAGAACATGAGCATAGCCGAGCAGGCCGAACAGGTGCGCGCCGTGAAGCGCTCGGAGAGCGGCATGATTGTAGACCCCGTAACCTTAGCGGGAGACGCTACCGTAGCCGACGCGCGCGAGCTCATGCGCAAGTTCAAAATTGGGGGCATCCCGATTGTGGACGCCGACAACCGCCTCATTGGTATCCTCACCAACCGCGACCTCCGCTTTGAGTCGAATGGGCAGCGGCCCGTGCGCGAGATTATGACCTCTGCCGATCTCGTGACGGCCCCCGTAGGCACTACCTTAGGTCAGGCCCGCGACATCCTGCAAGGCAACAAAATTGAAAAGCTGCCCGTAGTAGACGACAACTATCGCTTAGCGGGGCTCATCACCTTCCGCGACATCATGAAGGTGCAAGATTATCCCAACGCCAGCAAAGACGCCCTGGGCCGCTTGGTGGTGGGCGCAGCCGTAGGCGTCACCCACGACACTCTTGAGCGCGTGGATGCGCTGGTGCGCGTAGACGTCGACGCCATCTTTGTAGATACCGCCCACGGCCACTCGCGGGGCGTGCTGGATATGGTGAGCCTCATCAAAAAAACCTACCCCAACATACAGGTGGTGGGCGGCAACGTGGCCACCGGCGAGGGCGCCAAAGCCTTGGCCGACGCCGGCGCCGATGCCGTAAAAGTAGGCGTAGGCCCCGGTTCCATTTGCACTACCCGGGTGGTAGCAGGGGTGGGCGTACCCCAATTGAGCGCCATACACGACGCTTCCTCAGCTTTGGTCGGCTCGGGCGTACCCGTCATTGCCGATGGCGGCATCCGCTATTCGGGCGACGTGGTGAAGGCATTGGCTGCCGGCGCTGAAACCATTATGGGCGGCTCTCTCTTCGCCGGCGTAGAGGAAGCCCCCGGCGAAACCATCATTTTTGAGGGCCGCAAATTTAAGGTATACCGCGGTATGGGCTCATTGGGCGCCATGCAGCAGGGCTCTAAAGACCGCTACTTTCAGGATGTGGAAGACGACATCAAAAAATTGGTGCCCGAGGGCATCGAGGGGCGGGTGCCTTACAAAGGCAGCGTCTCGGAAGTGATGATCCAGTATCTGGGCGGCCTGCGGGCCGGCATGGGCTACTGCGGCGCGGCTACCATACCCGACTTGCAAAGTGCGCGCTTTGTGCGCATCACCAATGCGGGCTACCTCGAAAGCCACCCCCACAACATCACCATCACCAAGGAGTCGCCCAACTATAGTCGCCGGTAATCGCTCAGATTTCAAAGTAGCGCCTGCCGATTTACGTGGGAGATATGGCTTACCAAGCCCGATTTCAGGCAATAATGGGAAAAACCACAGCATAGATGTGGAGCGACATTGTTGCATGAACATTTTTTCTACCGGGAAGCATTCATTTAAGTAGGCCAAATTTTTCAAGAGGCTTTCTGTGTAAAAAATAATTGGGCAAAAACCCAATAGCCAAGTAAAATTAATTAATACACCAATGCCAGACAAAAGTGTGGGCCTACTCCGGTTTACACCAAAAAAATGTCTGCGTCAATGCCGCTGCATAGCGAAAAAGATCACCTTCCGTAAGCTATGCTTTGGGCGTGCCCCCGCGCACAAACACCCGCCGGCGCCTTGAGGCGCAATGCAAATACGCCCGTGCGCGGGGTCGGGTGTTCCGCTCTTATGCCCCGTGGAATTTACGCTGCGCTATTCCGCGGGGCATACCGCTTCACCCCCTCACGCGGCTCCGCAGCGACTTAGGCCAATTCCTTCGTTTGCCCCAAACCATACTTGATACACTTCCATAAGCAAATTTTTATACCTGCATTGCCTAGGTAGCCAAGTCGGTTTCGCCGTCTACGCCCAGTTTTTTTGCGCAAGCGATGGCGGTGGGTCTCTACACCGCGGCAGCGACACATTGAGCAGGGCTGCAATCTCTTTAGAGGAAAGGTTTAGGCGCAACCAGGCGCAGTAGCGGAGGCCTTGGACTGAATTTGTTATGTATCAGCGCAAATACATATTTATCGAAAAAAATGTGTTCGAAGCCAGATAAGCCTTGGATACGGATTTTGGGGAGTACTTCACACCACGCTTCCCAGTAAACCCCGCCAGCCCTCGGTCGAAATCAACGCTTCAATAGCCGAAGCCGAAGCCTGTATATAATCCAACCCCTGCACCGACTCCATTACCGTAATGTCCTGCCCTTCGGGCGCAAACCAGTACTTGATCGTAGCCTGGAACATCAAATCTATACAAAAACCGGCCGCTGCCTCTGCTATCC
>CAYOTJ010000418.1:0-3927 GCA_964406855.1 uncultured Saprospiraceae bacterium | reverse complement strand
AATTGAATTAAATCGTTTTTAATTTTGAATTACGGTGAATTATCCATACTTTTACCAATAAGGCCGCTTGTTTCTCCACCTTTGATTCTTCACCTTTTTAACATAATACCTATGCGTCATTCTATTGCTTTCATTCTCTTCCTCTTAGCATTTGCCCCCCGGTTTTCGCTATCTCAGGCCCCCGCAGGAGGCAAGGAAAGCGCCAACCTTAATGAGCGCGCCGTATTTCAGGTTTATGCCTCAGCCGAACTTGACTTATTAGCTATGCTTGAAAAGCCTGGACAACAAATTTACCGGATTGATGTGAAAGAATTGTTCAATAAAGTCAATCATATCGTTGGGCCTTTTGATCTACACTTAAAAATGGGACAGGAAAAGATAACCCTTCGATTAGAAAAAAGGGAGCTCAGAGGCAAAAATTACCGGGGAATAGTCTACACAAATTCAGGTATAGAATACTTAGTAGAGAAACCCTCCCCTGAAAATTGTTACACCTACTCGGGTTATGCACAGGGTCAAAAGGGCTATCCTTTTATGTATCTGTCTCCGGGAGCATTCATTTTGTCCTATTTGGGTATAGATAGCTGGAAAATTGCGCCTGCCAATGCCGCATCCGGATTTATTTGGGATAAATCAATAAGCAATGAAGATACGAAAAGCCTGTTTGGCGTCTGCGCTACTCAGGCTGTCAATACAGAGTCCCCTTCCTGTCCGCCTGTTCCCGGACAGGCCTGTAGTTATAATGTTAACATAGAAGCTCCACTAAGAATGCTAGACTGGGCGTTAGAGGCAGATTATGATTTTTTCAAAAACCACCACCCTTTTGGCCTCCAATTAAACGACTCATTAATGAGGGAGGCTATTGAGTATGTTGAAGGTCATATGCTTGAAATAGTTTCCAGAAGTCATGATTTTTTTAGTTTACGCTTTCGACTGCAACTAAGGGCAATAGAGACATTGATTTATTCCACGTCTCAGCAGAATCCTTATCAAGGAGTTTCCATTCAAAGCCTTTGGGATCAAATGCAACAGCATTGGAACACAGATACCATAAGGAGGAATATCCCTTATGATGCCGCTCAACTCTTAGTAGGAAACTCAGCCGTAAACGCCGCTGGTTTTGTTAAATCTCCTGTGGGATTGGGGAATGTGTGTACAGGCTATAACCCGCCTTTTTCTTTTGGTTATCAACAAAACTATGCCGTTTCCAGGCATCCGGGAAGCGGTACCCGACCAGCCGTAGCGGCTCATGAATTGATCCATAACCTGGGGCAGGGATCCCACACCAATGATTCCCCTTATGTTTCTATATGCCCTGACCAATGCCCGGATAACAGCAGCATACAGGAAGTTGTTATGTGCGATGCAGAAGGAAATAATGCAGGAGAGTGGGTGATTACATTCATAGAGCAGTGTGATATTCTCAACAAAATCACTCAAATAAGCCAGAGCATCAATTGCCTTGATCTCGCGGAACCGGAATATTGCGATACGCTGCCAAGTTTGATATTTTATGACATTGTAGCCGATGATAACACCTTAGTCGTCAACTGCCCCGGAGAAGACGAAACCAACTTTACGGTTACGGTTTGTAATACCTGTACCCCGCGGGACATAACCGTTGAGTTCCATCTTAACCCTTCCGGCCTGGTACTCTTGGATGCTCCTGCGGCTTTCCCCTTAACAGGCGTTCCAAGTCCGGTATCCTCTACGCTCGCTATGCACATGGCGCCTCCATTCTCGTTTGATACGGTAGAGTGCAAGACGTTCGTCTTTAGAGCTAAGATAACGGCAGGTACAGGAACCTTGGCAGCAGGTATACGATTGAGGGCCGATGGAACCACGTCTACTTACAAAAATACGCTGGTATCTGCCGATGACTTTGACTTTTTCACCGTAGAAGCGTTAAATGGCTCCGAGCGCCTTTCGCAGAATATTGTCGGCGCGCCTTTTAATGGCGTTTTCCCCCTTGCAGAGTCTTCGTGTACCGAAGGGGCTTTCAAACGGTATGTATTGGACGGCATAAACCGATTCGAAGTAGACATCGACTATTGCATGACCAACGACGAATTCCAGATGAAAGCCGGTTCAAAAATCGTTGTTATGCCTGGCGTCACGCTTAAGTTAAAGAATTGTAAGTTCTTTAGCTGTAACGACATGTGGGATTTTATACAAGTCTCCCAGGGCGCAACGGTTGAAGCAGAGAACTGTACGTTTATACACGCAATCAACGGCTTTAAGGTCGACCCCGGCGGCACGTTGCGAACCCGCGACTGCTCTTTCATCAATAATCACATAGGCATTGAGGCCAAAGGGTCTGCTGAGTTGCCCGCAGAAGTGCTGGTATCCGGAGATGGGGTATTTAAAACTGAAGGCGTACTGCTACCCCCTTACTCTGGCAAATTAGGCTATGCGGGTATCAGGGCGGATAATGTACTCAATGTGCAGGTATTGGGCGTGATTGAGGCGCCGACAACCTTCCATCGGCTCGTGAATGGCATCATCGCCAAAGACTGCGCCCTTCAGGTCGAGGAAGTCGTTTTTTCCAGCATAAGCCCGCTGAGCGGCGTATGGCAGGGCTCGCCCTGGGGCGTAGGCATTCAGGCAACCGGGCAGGAGGCTAATGATGCCGATCTCGCCGTACATCGTGCCGTTTTTGAACAATGCCGCAGGGGCATAAGCGCCCAACGAACGCATGTATCCATTACCGATACGGAGTTTAAAGAAACGATTTACGGAATCAGCGTCGATTATTGCCGAAACAGGATAGTTTCTGTCAGCAACAACAGCATAGAAGCCAAAACCATAGGAATAGGCATGACGCACAATCAGCCCGCAGGCATAGCGCTGCTCAACAACGCCGTATATCTGGATGCTCAGACCGCCGCGCCGGGCATCGGAGTGGGCATTTTGATCAACGAACTTCCCTTCAACAATCAGATCAGCAACTACAATGTCGTAAACAACAACATTTCCGTAATCAATGGCCAGGCCGGCATTCGTCAATACGATGGCGCTTTTGCCTATTTTGCCAATAACAATGTGTCGCTGGCGCAGGCTGCTCATCCCGCTGTGGGTTTCGACCTCAAGGGAATGTACCGCCCCCTGATAGCTTATAATACCATAACAGGCCCTGAAACGGGCTACCTCAATCGGGATGGCATTGTGGCAGAGGGCCTCACCGGGGCTGTAGTGCAGTGCAATACCCTGAAACTATTAGACAAGGGCGCCTGGTTCAGGCTCATCAACGACGGCACACGCCTGCGAGGCAATACCTACCTGCGCGCCCGTGAAGGCCTTAGACTGGGCAATCTGCTGTCGGGCGGCAGCATCGAAAATGCCGTCATAGGCCAACAAACCCATCAGGGGAACCGCTGGACCGGTCCCTTCGATGCTTGGGGCGCTTTTCATGCGTCTGAGGATCCCTCTTTGTGGTTCCAATCCTTATTTGTAGTAAATAGCCAGGCGGATCCGGCTTATTTGCCCAGTAATAATGTTAGTGAAGGCGACTGGTTTGATAATATCCCTAGTCCGATAGACGTATCCTTTAATTGCCCTACGCCGCCGGCCGGTCCGCTCTGGCCCGGCGAAACAGACGAAGATAAACTCGACCGGGCCATAGCCGCCGACAGTTTTGGCGTGGCGGGCTATGAAGCGAGCAGCGCCTGGGCCGGCAGGCAGCGGCTGTTGCGCCGCTGGGGAAGCCCGGGTGCGAGCGGCCCCTTGGTAGCGCCTTTTTTAGCGGCCCAGTCGGGTAGTTTGGCCGAGGATTATCGGGAGGCCGACGCCGCCTTTGAAGCCGCGCTGGCCATGAGCGTTCAGGACTGGGCGGCCATAACCTCTGCCCTCGACGCCCTGCGCAATGCCCAGAGCGGGCTGTCGCAAAACGCGCTTACCTACCCCTGGGCAGGCCGCACAGGCTTATTG
>CAYOTJ010000417.1:0-3931 GCA_964406855.1 uncultured Saprospiraceae bacterium | reverse complement strand
CCTTAAAGGACGGTGGGCATGCCTGCTATAAGAGCGGAACACCCGGCGCCGCGCAAGCTGCTAAAAGGAGACAGGCGCTACGCGGCGGGGCCCATAAAAAATGGTATTGGAAGGACTACGCTGACCGTTCGGCCCAGATGTTGGCTAAGTGTACGAGGGTTTCCACGGCTTTTTCCATGTCCTGTACGGACACCCATTCCTGTTTGGAGTGAAAGGCGTGCTCTCCGGCAAAGATGTTGGGGCAGGGCAGGCCCATGAAGCTGAGGCGGGAGCCGTCGGTGCCCCCGCGGATGCTTGACTTGTGGGGAACGAGGCCGGCGCGGCGTATGGCCTCAACGGCAAATTCGGCTACTTGCGGGTGCAGGTCGAGCACTTCTTTCATATTGCGGTACTGCTCCCTGACGATGAACTCGGCCCGGGAACGGGGAAACTGGGCCATGACGCCGTCGAGCAAGGCTTTGAGCTCGGCTTCGTGCTCGTGCAGTTTGGCGGTGGTAAAGTCGCGGATGATGAACTGGAGCGTAGCTTGTTCTACGCCTCCGCTGATGGAAACGGGATGCACAAAACCCTCGCGGCCGCTGGTGGCTTCAGGGGCTAAGCGATCGGCGGGTAGGGCTGCCAAGAGCCGGCCGGCCGCTTTGATGGCGCTTTCCATGGCCCCTTTGGCGAAGCCGGGATGGGCGCTGACGCCATGAATGACGATGGTGACGGCATCGGCTGAGAAAGTTTCGTCTTCAAGGGAGCCTCGGCGCTCGCCGTCGACGGTGTAGCCAAAATCGGCGCCCAACTTTTTGAGGTCTGCTTTGTCTACGCCCCGGCCAATTTCTTCGTCGGGGGTGAAGAGTATCTTGATGGTTCCGTGCTCAATTTCGGGGTGATGGATGAGGTAGTAGACTGCGTCCATGATTTCGGCTAAGCCGGCTTTATTATCGGCGCCCAGTAGGGTAAGGCCGCTGGCCGTGACGATGTCGGCGCCCATCTGCCCGGCCAAGTCGGGGTGTTCGGCTAAGCGAATGACGACAGAGGGGTCGTCGGGCAGCACGAGGTCGCGGCCGTCGTAGGCGCGGTGGATGATGGGCTTTACGTTGGCTCCGCTGGAGTCGGGGGAGGTGTCCATGTGGCTGCAAAAGCAGATGACGGGCGTTTTTTTAGGGGTGTTGGAAGGCAGGGTGGCATAAACGTAGCCGTGCTCGTCGAGGTGGGCGTCGGCGATGCCCATATCGAGCAGCTCTTCCACCAATACGCGGCCTAAGTTTTTCTGCTTTTCCGTGCTGGGGCAGGTGGGCGACTCGGGGTCCGACTGGGTGTCGATCTGGACGTAGCGCAGGAAGCGGGTGAGTACCGTATGGTTGATGTCGGGTAGCATACCAATTTAGTTTTGGCGGGAAAGATAGCACATTTTGGCATTTTGGTACCTTTGTTGCGCATGGGTTTTCTGTGCGATTCAATTTTTATCGACGGCTTATGAAAAAGTGGTTTCTGGCAGTTTTGGCCCTGAGTCTTGGGGCGTCGGCGGTGTCCGCCCAGGCATACAACACGGTTTTGGTGTCCTTCAATCACTTGGGCGCCGGCGAACGCCTGACGCCCAATAGCTCGGTATTCCCGGTCTGGAATGGCAAGATGATTAAACTTTTTCGGGGGGCCTTCTATCTGTCGGAAATTGAACTACACCTCGCCGACGGCAGTCGCGTCATGCTGGCCGATCGCTACATTTTGGCCGATGCGGCCCGCCCTGCTCAAGAGTGGGACTTGGGTAGCTGGCCGGTTTCGACCATCGAAGGCATTACGGTGCGCATAGGCGTCGATTCGTTGCACAACCATGCTGATCCTGCGCTGTATCCCGCCAATCATCCGCTGGCGCCCCAGAACCCCTCCATGCACTGGGGCTGGGTGTCGGGCTACCGCTTTATGGCCATCGAAGGCCGGGTAGATAACAATGCCGACGGCCTGCCAGAGGCGGCCATGGAGTTTCACAACATTGGCAATGACCTCTACACGGAAGTGTATATTCCGGGGCAGCGCAGCGCCGAGAACGGGGTGTTGCACTTGCGCCTTGACGTGGAATATGCGCGGCTATTCGAAAACATGGCCCTGTCGCAAAACCTCATCAACCACGGCAACTTTGTGATGAACCAACTGCTGGCGGCCAATGCCGCCGCCGAGGATTTCCTGTCGCTGCCGCTGGCTACCGCTACACAAGACGCGCCTGCGCCAGAGGCTATCGTAACCGTAGCCCCCAATCCCGTTACTCACCAAGCCGCCATCACCTACGCCTTGGCCGGAGCGCCGGCTAATTGGGAGCTCGTGAACGAGGCCGGCCAAGTGGTGCGCCGCTCAGGCAATTTACCCGCTGAAGGCATTCTGGCGCTGAAGCGGGAGGGGCTGCCTGCCGGCCTGTACTACAGCATTTTCCGTATTGACGGTCGCCGGGTGTCGGTAACGCCGGTGGTGCTGGCCGAATGATGAAGCGGGGGCTTAAAGCGGCCCTGTGGGCAGGCTTGGCCTTAGGGGTAATGGCTTGTGCGCGGGAGCGCGCGGCCATAGCAGCGCCTGAGCCTGGCTGGTCGCTGGCGGTTCCGGAGGGCTTCCCCATGCCGCCCATACCCGAAGACAACCTGCTCACTGAAGAGCGGGTGGTGCTGGGGCGAAGCCTTTTTTACGATCCCGTACTCTCGCGCGACAGCACCGTGGCCTGCGCTTCCTGCCATCGGCAGGCTTGGGCTTTTGCCGACAACCGCCCTACCAGCCCGGGGGTAGAGGGGCGGCCCGGCCTGCGCAATTCACCTTCATTGGCCAATGTAGCCTATCAGCAGCGTCTGCTGCGCGAGGGCGGCGTGCCTACCTTGGAGATGCAGGTGCTGGTTCCGATACAAGAACACAATGAGTTCGATTTCAATATCCTGCTCATTGCCGAGCGGCTGCGGGCGCTGCCGCATTACGCAGAGTTGGCTCAGGCCGCTTATCAGCGCGAGCCCGACGCCTTTGTCATCACCCGAGCGTTGGCCGCTTTTCAGCGGACCCTACTGAGCGGGGATTCTCCTTTTGATCGCTATGCCTATGCCGGCGAAGCCGAGGCTGTATCTGCGTCGGCGCTGCGGGGCTATGCACTGTTTAACAGCGAGCGGTTGGGGTGCGCGTCCTGCCACAATGGCTTTTTATTTACCAATCAGGGATTTGCCAACAATGGCCTCTATCTCCATTATACCGATCCCGGTCGCCGCCGCCTCACCGGCCGGCCCGAGGATGAGGGCGTTTTTAAAATACCGAGCCTGCGCAATGTGGCCGTCACGGGGCCTTATATGCACGACGGCAGCTTAGCCACCCTGACGGAGGTCGTAGACCACTACGCCGGAGGCGGTTTTGCGCACCCCAACCGCAGCCCGCTGTTGCGGCCTTTCCAACTCACAGCGGAGGAGCGCGAAGACCTGTTGCGTTTTTTGGAATCGCTTACCGACGAAGCGCTGCTGCGCAATCCGGCCTTCGGCAACGAATAGGCGCTAAATTATTTAGGCTGCTTGTAAATCGGCACCGTCGAGCAGGGCTCTCCAAACATAATGCTGCGCGCAATGGGGCGCAGCAGGCTCGTAATTTCGAGGTAAGCAGAGGCGGGCACGGGATGATCGCTACATCCTTTTACCACAATGCGCTGACCCTGGTAAGGGGCCAGGTCGAGCCGATTGAGCGCCCGACTAAAATACGCCTTGAGAAATTCGCTTTCGCTACCCTGAAAAATTTCATGGGCGTAGGGCTGCGCATAAGACGCCACCAGCATATAAGCCCATACCGGAATGATGGCGTCGGCCGAGCAGTAAACGAGCAGGATTTTGCCTTGGTACTGAGACCAGTCGTGGGCGGCCATAGCCTCGCGGAAGTCTTTTTCCTTGAGTATGAGCTCCATAAACAGATAAGCCTTAAGATCGAAGTGTACGGC
>CAYOTJ010000416.1:0-3937 GCA_964406855.1 uncultured Saprospiraceae bacterium | reverse complement strand
AGCCATATATGCCGACAATAAGCGGGCTGCCGAGCGGTTAGGCTGGCAGCCCGCTTATGGTATCGACGAAATTATGGCGTCGGCCTGGGCCTGGGAGCAGCGACGCTCGGGCCGTTAGTCGATGGTTATAATGCCTCCGCCTATCGACGAAGCTACGCTGAGGCGTATGCCCCAATCGTAGTACTTGCCATCCTGAAAGGCTACTGCCCCTTCGAGGCGCAATACCCTCAGGATGTTGTCGATGCCGTAGCCCAATTCGGTATAGTTGTTTCCGTCGGTAGTATAGAGGTTATTGACAAAGACATTTTCTTTCAGCCCCAGCATTTGCACCTGCCAAATACGGGTGACCAAAAACTTGCGGAACTGGTAGTGCGCATGGCCGGCCACATAAGCCTCGCGAGTGCTGTACTCATAATAAGGCAGCAGGCGGAAGGAAGCTACGGGGTCGATGGATACGAGCACAATGCGGTTGCCCGGAAAGTGCTTGTAATCGGGGAAGCCTACATACTCATCGTTGATAAAGCCCCCGGCATTGAGGCGGAGATCGAGCATACCCCGCGCGCCAGTGCGGATGCGGTGCTGGATGGTAAAATCGAGCTGATCAAAGTTGCTCACGCTTTCTGCTATACCCGGCAGGCCCTTGCGGTATTCGAGGCGCAGGGTAGGCGAGCTGTTGTCAATGACTTCCTTATTGCCGTTTTTGATGCGATACTTCAGCCAGGGCTGGGCCTCTACACTGGCGCTCAACACCAGAGCGCGCTCGCGGTCGGGCAGGCCGTCGGCGAGGTCGCGGTGATTGGGGGTATTGGCCGCGTAGGTACCTTCTAAGCGGTTGAACCACGTTTGGGTGGTGTAGTTATCCACATAGCGGCGATTGGCCCACTCGCCCGCCAGCGACCACTTGAGGCGATCTCCGCGGCGGCTTGTCCAGCGCAGGGCGCCAAATTCTTTTTCGTAAATCTGGAGAAAGTTGCGCTCGTTGATCAGGGCCGTAAAGGTGTTGAAAATTTCAGTGATGGGGTTGGCATTGTTGAACTGACTCACATAGCGCCCGCCGCTGAATTGTAGCGAGCCCCTTCGCTGAGGCGGCCCGAGTGTGAAGTTGGCGTCGCTTTTAAAGTTGAATCGCCTCCAGGCAAAGCCATATCGGGGCGTAAAACCCAACGACCAGGGGTGGTCGCCGCCGCGTCGGTAGCGCAACTCAGCCGTGGTATTGAAGCCCTCCACGGGGTTAAACTGAATGTCTGTAAAGGGCGATTTATACTCCAGATAACGCCGTTCCGCTAATTTCCAGGTTTCGCCGGCGACGAGGTCCCAGAGGCCTAACTTGCCGTTGGATTTTTTATTGACCTTCACCGAATCGGCTTCTAATTCCGCCTCGGCTTTTTCTACCTTGGCAATGCTGTCTTGCTTGACGTAGCCCTTTACCTCTAGGGGAGTTAAGGGGATGGGCCTGACTTCCGCCCAGAAAGTTGAGTCGCGGTTGTTGGCCGTAGAATCTACCGTAAAGGTGCGATTCTCCACCACGGTAGGCCCTCCTTCTTGTTCCTTTTCCTCGGCTTCTTCCTCCGCGTACTCCCGCATAAGCCGACGGAGATCGCGGCTGCTAACCTCCTCTCCCGATGCTAACTTTTCGGCTGCGGTAGCGGTGCGCGGCGCCTCGCGACGTTGCTGCTCTACGCGGCGGGTTTGTTCTTGGTCGAGCTTGGCGTCGATGACGGCCAAATCGGCGGGTAGGTCGTCGTTAAGGGTGATCTGGTAGTTGCTGAGGCTGGCTAAGTATTTATACTCAAAGGAAAAGCCCAGCACCCGGCCCGTTACGTCAAAGCGTGCGCTGGTGGGCATCCAGGCCACCTTCTGCATGGGATCGTAGCCCTGCCTGATATTGAACTTTATACCCAACTTATAGGTAGTGAGATCGAGGCTGTGGATGCTCCACAGATTTTCAACGATGTAGATATGCCCCTCAAAAACATTGTCGCCCCGGCTGCGCGGAATCACCCGTATCTTATTGACGCCATAGCCCCGATCCTGAAAATATCCGGCCAACTCAAAGCGATAGTAGGCAAATGCCCTCGGCGATAGCGGGGAAATGGCCTCGGCTATGGTAGGTTCGTAAAAGCTACCATTGAGATAGGGCATTGGGCTGGAGGAATTGGCCTCGCCATGCTGGTATACCGAGATGACGCGCTCCCGGAAGGTGCTGGGGCGCTCATACTCCACGAGGCTCACCGACTCTGAGGTAAAAGCCGTTGTAGAATCTATGCCCTCTTTGGCTAACTCGCGGCGTACAAAAAATGGCGCCTTGATGAGCCTGCCCGTACCTTTTACATACACCCTGGCGCTGTACCGGTCTATTTGCTGCCGGTGATAGTCGGCTTTGGCTATGGCGCGCCGCATGACGGTATAGGCGGGGTCTTCATTGCCCTCATAAACCACTACTTCTTTGAGTTGGAGGGTTTGGGGTTCCATGCGCACGTCCAATTCGCGATAGTAGTCGAGTATCGCTACCTGCTCGGTAAGCGACTTGTAGCCTAAAAACTGGAAGACTAAGGTGTATTGGCCCGGTTCGAGCCGCAGTTCGTAGAAACCTTGGGCATTGGCCACGCCCCCGGCCCCGGTTTCTACTACATAAATAGCGGCGAACTCCAGCGGCTGCCCCGCTTCATTTCGGATATAGCCGCGTACGCCGCCCGCTTGAGCGTAGAGGGTAGGCAGGGCGACAGCCAGTAACAGTGCAATGATTCTGATGATCATGATACAGGGGTTTTTAATACTTCGCCCAATATGCGGCGATTCTTTTTCTGCCGCCATCATTTTATAATAACCTTAACCAGAATTCGACCAATATGTTAAGAATACTAACGAAAGATGCTTTTTGGCACGGTTTTTTGATACTCCCTATTCAAAAGGATGCAGAAGGGTTAGCCCGAAACGAGCAAGCCCGAAAAATCTGATCACAATTTGATGGTAACCGATTCGATACCCGGAGCCGCACGCTGATGCGCGCCCCGGAACAGGAATCTTTTTGCTGGAAATACCCAAAACGTATCAAAATCATGCTTACAATGAAGCGCGATCAATCCCGACAATTAAAAAGCCGGCCGCAGCAGCAGGGCCGCTGGCTTTTGCTGGTTTTAGCCTGGCTGAGCATACAACTGCCTTCTGCCTGGAGCCAGGGCTGTACCTTAGGCTGTAATGGAACCCTCGAAGCTCCGCTTTATGTGGCCATCGATCAATCGTGCGAGGCTTTTCTGCTCGTTGATCAGATTTTAGAGGCGCCCCAGGACTGCCCAGGCCCTAAGCGCATGGTAGTCCGCGACTCCGTAAGCGCTTTTGTAGCCGAGGGCATTGGCCAAGTGACGTTCGACGCTTCGGCTTACATTGGCCGACGGCTCAGCGTTACCATAACCGACGAGGCCAGCGGCCTGTTCTGCGTAGGCTTTATACGCATCTACGACAACCTGCCGCCGGTACTCGCCAACTGCCCGGACAAGCTGGTAGCTTGCACCGAAGACCTCCGGCCCGCTAATCTGGGCTTTCCCGATGCCTTCGATAACTGCCTGGACAGCGTGCCTTTGGCTTTTCGGGATACATTTTTCCGTGCCGACTGCCTCAGCGACACTGCCGGATTGCTGGTGCGCCGATGGATTGCCCGCGACCGCGTAGGGCAAGCCGACACCTGCTTCCAGAATATTACCATCCTGCGCACATCACTCGACAGCATTGTATTCCCTCAGGACATCGTACTGTCTTGCACCACGCCCGAAGACGCCCATCCCGACAGCTTAGGCTACGGCATTGGCTGGCCCTTACTCGACAGCCTGCCGTTGCGCAACAACGCCACCGCCGCCCTCTGCGCCCTGACGATTGTTTTTGAAGACGATACTACAGCTCTTTGTGGCAACATCGAGTGGCTCATTGCCCGCACCTGGAC
>CAYOTJ010000415.1:0-3939 GCA_964406855.1 uncultured Saprospiraceae bacterium | reverse complement strand
CCAGACGGAAAAAGAGCAAGTCAAGATTCACAAATCTTGGCTTGGAGAACTATAAGCGGCGGGCCCCCAAAAAAAAAAACCGCAGAACAAGTCTACTATAAACCATCCAGGTCTGTCTGAGGAGCTTCATAGCGCAGCCTGCAGCGGGCTTCCGCCCTTTCGCCGGGCAGAAGGCGCAGGAGGCCTTGGCCATTGTGGAAGGCGTCGATGTTGCAGCTCATGGGCTCGATGGCCACCGACTGCCGGTGGGGCGGGGTGAAGACCTGAAGGAAGGGGTACTTACCCGGGCCGAGTTCGTGCCAGTAGTGGAGCTTGCCGCGGCTGCCCGCTAAAGTGACGCGCAGCTCAGGCCCATCAACAGTTGCGCGAAAGCAGTTGTCAAGAACAGTAGCCCCTAAGGGGCGCAGGACGGCAAACTCATCGTAGGGATAAAACCTGCCGGTAGGGATCATGCGCTCGTCGATGCCCACCATATCGAGGGCGGGGAGTTGTAGCGACATGCGGTCGGCCGTATCGTCGAGGCGAAAGTAGGGATGCCAGCCAAAGCCGAAGGGGATGGGCGTATCGCCCGTGTTATGGCAGCGCAGCGTTACGCTAAACTGCGGCCCGGAAAGCTCATATACTGCCTCAAAAATGAAGGGGAAGGGGTAGGCTTCCAGACTGCCGTCGTAGGCGTAGCTACAAATGAGCGCGCCGCTTTCAGCCCCGAGCTCGGCAGCTTCTACCTCGAAGGGCTTGCTGAGGCCAAATCCGTGCAGCGCATTGCCCGTGCCGGGGTCGTTGAGGGGGAACTGATAGGAGCGTCCTTCCCAGGTATAGGCGCCGTCCTGCAGGCGGTTGGGGAAAGGGAAGAGGAGGCGCCCCTTACTCCAGCGGTTGGCGTCGGCCTCTTCGGGCGTTTGATCGCTGTCGAGTACTTCCACGCCCTCAAACCGCAGGCTTTGCAAGGCTGCGCCCAATTCGGGGATGACGGCAAAACTATGGCTGCCCGACTCGTGGGCTAATATATGGCGGGTAAACGGGCCAAACGGCTCGATGTGATGTGCGTACATGGCTAAATATCGGTTTGTCCGAGTTCCAGAATTTTGCTGAAAGCCTCGCTGCTGAGGGGCATGACGGAGAGGC
This sequence comes from uncultured Saprospiraceae bacterium, assembly GCA_964406855.1. GTDB lineage: Bacteria > Bacteroidota > Bacteroidia > Chitinophagales > Saprospiraceae > JAUMBM01. The sequence goes on along the minus strand of CAYOTJ010000415.1, from coordinate 2,814 downwards.
GCGGGTTGCGCACCAAGCCTATGTCCTGAAGCTCAGGGGTAGCTTTGATGAGGGGAAGAGGCACGGGCTGGTTGAGCTTGCAGAAGGGCGCTACGTCTACGGCCGACCAGTCGCCGCTGTCGGCGGTGGGGTCGGGGTAGGCTTCTGCAATAATCTGGGCTACGCCCACTACCGCTAAGCCTTCGTTGCTGTGGTAGAAGAGGGCCAGGTCGCCTTCGCGCATGGCGCGGAGGTTGTTGCGGGCCTGGTAGTTGCGCACGCCGTCCCACATCGATTTTCCGTCGGCTACCAACTTATCGTAGCTGAAAACAAACGGTTCGGATTTGATGAGCCAGTAATTCATGGGGCAAAAATAGTGTATCTCATGAAAGGGAAGCATGCCGTAGCCGGAAAAGCTCAAAGACCTTCCAGGCGACGATGCCGAGGCATACGGAGATGTTGAGCGAGTGTTTGGCGCCCACCTGCGGGATTTCCACGGCGCCTTGCACCAAGGCCATAACTTCATCGGAGACCCCCGATACCTCGTTGCCAAACACCAGCGCCAGGGGCTGGGCCGGAGCCTCCATCTGGTGGAGGGGCGCGCTGCCCTCAGCCTGCTCTACGGCCCATACGGCGGTTCCTTCGGCCTGAAGGCGGCGCACTAAGGCTTCGGTAGAAGCTTCGTACGACCAGGGTACGGTTTCGGTGGCGCCCAATGCCGTTTTGAGTATCTCCCGATGGGGCGGTTGGGCCGAAATGCCGCAGAGATAGATGTGCGCCAAACCAAAGGCGTCGGCAGTGCGAAAGGCCGAGCCTACGTTCAGGCCCGAGCGCACATTATCGAGTATGAGCGCCACGGGCAGCCGCTGTTGGGTCAGGGCTTCGGCGGCGCTGGGCCTATTCATTTCTTCCGGGCTGAGCTTTTTCATGCAAGGCTTTTTGGTATAATATGCCCTTTACGCCGCCCCGGGCGGCCGTAAAAATGGGTATCCAGTTCTGGCGGAGCTCCTGTATCTGTTCGTCGGTGAAGTCGTTCATCACATTGCTGTAAAAGACGTAACGCTGGCGCTCCATGTCGAGGCGCGACATGCCGTCGGGGCGCCCCGACAGGTCGCGCTCGTCGAGGGGGCCAATCTCGGGGAAGGCCGTGCCCACCCGCTCCAGCGGTATACCCCGCTGAGCGATGGATTCATGCACCTCGGCCCGCACCCGATAGTAGGGGAGGTGAGCCAGAGTGGAGTCCCAGCCCTGGGCTACGCCCTCGGGGTACACCCAGAGGTTGCCTAACAGCAGCCCCAGGGCGGCCAGCAGGCCCATGAGCTGTTTTTCGTAGCGGATGGGCAGGGTTTGGAGGGCATAAGCCGTCAGCAGACCCAGCGCCAAAAACAGGGGCAGCAGGTAGCGGTGGTTGAGCAGGCCCGCACGGGGGATGAGGGTAGGGGAGAGCACCAGCAGCAGCGCGCCGGTGAGGAAGAGCAACAGGCGGGCGGTGTCGTCGTTCCACCACTTGCGCCGCTGGGGCCAGTGACGCCATACGGCAATGCCTAAGGCTAACCACACAAAAACCCGGCCATAGTCGAGCAGCCGCCATACGTATACGGCCGCGTTGCGCACGAGGCCGCCCAAGCCCACCCAGGCGAAGCTGGCGGCCCAGGGAGAGTCGGGGTGGGCGCCATTCCAGCCCTTTGCCTGGTAGTGAAATAGCAAAAAGGCCAACCCCACCAATCCGCCGGGCAGGTAGTAAGCCACCCGCTCAAGAGCCGTATTGGGCCAGCTCGCCGGCGGGCGGCGGGCGCAGCGAAAGCCCACATCCGCCAAAAACAGCGCCGCGCCCACCATCATGCCGCGCAGGCTGATGAAGGCTAACCCCAGCACGGCGGCGGCCAAGTAGCTATTTTTTTCGAGCAGGATGCCCCGCACAGCCAACAAAAACAGCGCTGCCAGCGCCACGTCGGGGCTCGCCAAGGTCATTTGCCCCAGCAGCACCGGATCGGCGACCAACAGCGCTAAGGCCATCGCAAAGGCAGGGCCGGGCGCCAGCCGACGGCTGAGATCGATGAGTTGGTAGATGAGCAACGCCAGCCAAGGCGCCATAGCCAGATGGCTCACCCACAGGCTGCGCCCCAGCACGCCCCACCACAGGGCGATGTAGCCGCCAAAGCCGGGCGGATGACCGCTGTCGATGGCGTCGGGCAGCAGCGGAAAGGCCGCCGGGAAGTAGTAGAAGTAGCTGGCCTGCTTGCCGGTCAACTGTACCGTATCCCAGAAGAACACGTGGTGGCGGCAGAGCCAGGCAATGGCTAAGGCCGCCAAAACGGCCGCCAAAACGGCGGGATCCCGCCCGAGTTCGCGCCATGAATTTTGGCCAACTGCACCGGGGCGCCTCATGCCTTAATCTTTGTTGTAGCGCTTGTCGCGGCAAGCCTTTACAAAAGCCACAAACAGCGGATGCGGGTTCTCCACCGTGCTCTTGAGCTCGGGGTGAAACTGCACGCCCACAAACCAGGGGTGGTCTTTGATTTCCACAACCTCCACTAAGTTGGTCTGAGGGTTGATGCCCGTACACCAGAGCCCCGCTTTTTCAATTTGCTCGCGGTAGTCGTTGTTAAACTCATAGCGGTGGCGATGACGCTCGCTGATGAGCTCGGCCCCGTAGGCCTTATAAGCTTTCGATTTCTTTTGCAGGCTGCATTCGTAGGCGCCTAAGCGCATGGTGCCCCCCTTAGCCGTGATCTTCCTTTGCTCGGGCATCATGTCGATGACAGGATGGGGCGTTTTGCGGTCCATCTCCGTGGAAGCGGCGCGCGCTAAGCCTGCTACGTGGCGGGCATACTC
>CAYOTJ010000414.1:0-3948 GCA_964406855.1 uncultured Saprospiraceae bacterium | reverse complement strand
AGCCGAAAAAATAGCGGCGTCCATTTTTCACTCATCCTGACTTGGAGAACTATACTCACTAAGTTTGTACAAAGACCAAGGGCCCGTATGCCAGTCGAAATACCAGCCATTGATGCTTATGGCAGGATCCTGATCTTTCCAGGGGGTGTAGGGATTGGCATCCAGCCAGCGGTTGTCGGGCCAGAGGTAGAGGCCGGGTTGCTCTTTGCGATAGGCGGCGCTAAGGTCGTCGAGATTGGGCGCTACTTTAACCGCTATATTGGCTCGATGCAGATAAGTGGCGGCGGGCAGGGCAAACCCCTCTTCGGCGCTGAGGTGAATGACAGACCGGGCGCCTTCTCTGTTTGTCACTTCTGTGGCGAGCCTTTGGGGCCAGTTTCGGGTTGCCTCTAAATAAGGGTAGAGCTGAAGCCAGAAAAAAAGCGTAGCCAGCACCCCGGCCAGCACGCTTCCGCCCAAGGCCAGATCGCGCCTGAGGCCATAGAGGCCAATGACTGCCAAAAAGCTAAAGGCCCAGTAAGCTGCTCCGCAGGCCATAACGGCCCGGAAGCCGGCGCCCTGCAACTGAACAAACCCGCCCAACAGCGCCAAAAAAAGCCCTATACACACGGCAATCATGTGTACTATGGCCGGCCCCCTGACCCAGTCGCGCCAGGGATAATTGCCGGCGAAGTACAGTTGCATTTGCTTACCCACGAGTATGGCCAATAAAATCGGAAACATAAGCGATTGGGCCAGCAGGGAGGCGATGAGGCTAAAGACCAGTACTAAGGCCAGTTCTTCTTCTTTGCGGAACTTAAAGACAAGATCGCGAATACCGCCCGCCAGAAAGCCAATTACCGGCAGGAACCCCAGCAGGCTGGAGATTACAAATCGCCAGAAATCACTCCAATAAGGCGCCCAATTGAGGGGCAGCACAAAATCTTTACCCAGCGCTATAAAGTAAAAGGCGGCCGAAGCGGCTGCGGCCAGCGGGGCCAGCAGGTTGCGTTGCAGCAGGGAGCCTCCCTGAGGATGCCGCCAAAACAAGAGCAGGATGAGCGCCAGCGCAAAAATAGCCGTAGAAACCGGCGATACCCAGGCTCCAACAATGGCGCCGATATAACTTATCCATCGCCATTTAGCCATGGGTTGCTTGAGCGTGCGCAGCATGCCCAGCCACATAACTAAATGGGCGCACAATGCCCAAATATCTGCACTGGCCTGCTTGGCCAGGCTGGGTACAAACAACGAACCGGCTATGGCAAGTAGCGTCAGTTGGGTTGTAGACCCGCCCAGTACGGGCGCCGACCAGCGGTAAAAAGCCCAGGCGCCGGCTAAAGCCAGCAGTACCCCTACCAGCCGGGGCCAAAACAACCACAGCTCTCCGGCCGGCAGTGCCTTGTAGAGTAAGGCGGGCAGATAAGCCCCTGCTTCGCCGCCGGTAGCGCGCCACAGCATCCAGGCTTCGCCGCCTGGCCAGATGGTGGCATAATCATTGGCGACCAATAAATTGCATACAGCAAAAAAGGCGGCCATCCATATAAAGTAGCGATAGCGGGCGCTACCCGCTGCGGTAACTTCTCCGGTCGTTTGTTTCATATTCTCTCCATTCGCACTGATGTATGGTTTAAGCCCGGACGGTTTTGTATATCAGGTTTTTTACGTTGCTCTATTGCTTCACCTAGAACCTACCGGCGCGACCATAGCGGAAATCGGATGCGAAGCTCCGCAAATTCCCGGTTTTTGCCTAATGAAATTTTTAAGCAGCTATCCTGCACAACTGTTTGAGCATCTGCCGGCATGGCTTACCTTTAGGGCGTGAAGCCAAAAATACTCATAGAACTGCAATATCTGCCTCCTGTACCTGTCTTTATAAAACTGGCAGAAAGTGCGGGAATAGTGCTGGAAGCTTGCGAGCACTATCAAAAGGGCGGCTACCGCAACCGTTGTGTGATAGCCGGCCCTAACGGCCCCATGCGCCTGACCATTCCCTTGCTGAGTGGAAAAAACCAACAGCAGCCCATACAGGAGGTGCGGCTGTCTTACCGGGAAAACTGGCCCCGACAACATTGGCAGAGTATTCAGACCGCTTATGGGAATGCGCCTTTTTTCATCCACTATGCCGATGCGCTACAAGAGGTATACGCCGGCCAATATGAGGGCTTATGGTCGTTTAACTTAGCCTTATTCAAAACAGTAATCGATCTATTGGGTTGGCGCAAGGGGTTACCTGTTGCGTTTACCGACGTCTATCATATAGCTGCGCCTGAAGGCTGGATGGATTACAGGGGGCTCATTACGCCCCGCAACCCGCCGCCGCCCACTAAGCCTTACTTACAAGTATTCACCGAAAAGCACGGCTTTTTACCCAACCTGAGCATATTAGACCTGCTTTTTTGCGCAGGCCCGGAGGCTGGCAGCTATCTGGCAGCCCATGCTCCTCAAACCGACGAACCGTGAATCAACTGCTGAACCAACAACTCATGGGCCATAGGGCCCAACTTGAAGACGTCGTCAAGGACTTGCACGAGCTCACCATCCTCATTGGGCATGAAGAGTTAGCCAAAACCGTGAGCGAGCTGCGCAACCGGCTTCACGAGCCTTTTATGTTTGTGATTGTAGGAGAGGTGAAGGCAGGCAAAAGCTCCTTCATCAATGCGCTGCTCTCGTCGGGGGAGGAAATTGCCAAAGTGGCGCCTCAACCCATGACCGACACCATCCAGCAGATCCTCTACGGACCTGAAAAGCAGGAGGTAATCATCAATCCCTACCTCAAAAAGATAATCATTCCCGCCCCGATACTCGAAGACATTGCCATTGTAGATACGCCAGGCACCAATACCATTGTAGAGCACCATCAGGAGATCACCGAGCGCTTTGTGCCGGCGGCAGACCTCATCGTCTTTGTCTTTGAAGCCAAAAACCCCTACCGGCAATCGGCATGGGCATTTTTTGACTTCATCCACGGCGACTGGCGGAAAAAAACCATCTTCGTCCTTCAGCAAAAGGACCTCATGCCCGCTGAAGACTTAGCCGTCAACTTTAATGGCGTAAAAGAACAGGCCATAAAGAAAGGGCTGTCCGAACCGTTGGTTTTTGCCGTTTCGGCCAAACAGGAGCAGGAAGGCATGTTGGAAGAAAGCGGGTTTGAGCCGTTGCGCGCCTACATCAAGCAACACATTACGGGAGGGAAAGCGCCCTTATTAAAATTGCTCAATAGCGCGGCCTCTGCCGCTAACATCCATGAGCGCATCGCCCAGGGGCTGATCCTGCGCAGGCAGCAATTGGAAGCAGATCAGGTTTTCCGCGACGACATCCGAAAAACCCTCGATGACCAACAGCATAAAAGCAATAAGCAGGTAGACCTCATGCTTGAAAATCTGTTGGGCGCTTATGATCGCATCACCTCCCAAAAGCAGCACGAGCTCGAAGACGGCCTCAGTTTGCTGGGGTTGGTGCGCCGGTCGGTGGCCAGTCTGTTCACGAAAAAGGCTTCGGCCAAAGAATGGTTAGAGCAGCTATCCAAAGATATGGGGCAAGAGCTGGATACGGAGCTTAAAAAAAGACTCGACCAAAACGTAGCCGATTTAGCCGACAGCATTCAGCAGATGGCCAAAATCATCGATCTTAAAATTCGCAACAGCACTACCCTGCTGCGCAACGACCACGATATTTTCAGCGATATAGCCGAGCGTCGGGAAAACATTCTCCGCGACTTGCAGGAGCAGTTTACGGCGTTTATCAACAATGCAGAAAGCTTTGCCGATGCCAATCTTTTCCCGGACAAGCGAAGCTTGGCTCCTAACCTGGCCGCAGGTAGCGGCATTGCGGCCATTGGGGTTATTATAATGACCGTGACGAACTTAGGCGTAGTAGACATTACGGGCGGCGTGCTGACGGCCATCGGGCTGTTGTTTGCGGGCTTTACTACCAGCTCGAAGCGCCGGAAAATTATTGAAGGTTTCA
>CAYOTJ010000413.1:0-3974 GCA_964406855.1 uncultured Saprospiraceae bacterium | reverse complement strand
CGCTACCCCGTGTGGATGAGCGATGTAGGTGATTTGGACAGCGCTCATATCCAGAGCGCTGTCCAAATCACCTACATCGCTCATCCACACGGGGTAGCGGCCGGCTAAGGCTTCTATCTGCGCCTTGTCGTTTTCCTCTTTGTTGCCAATGATGAGATCGGGCCGGAGCGCATCTATCCGATCGGTATGCAACTGTTTGGTGCCGCCTACCCGGGGCTTATCCCGCCGCCAATGCCGGGGATGAATACAAAACCGGGTGATGCCCACCACTTCCTCTTCCAGTCCCAAATAAGCCAGCAGCTCGGTTTGGGAAGGTACCAGCGATATAATTCGGCGAGGCGGTTGCTCCAGCGCAAGGCTGCGCCCCATCTGATCGGTAAACCACGTCATGAAATACCCCCTGATAGCGCCCGGCCTTGGTTATGCCTGAGCTTATTTACCCTTTTTGCCCGCGTTGGGGTCGTAACCTACATTCAGGTGAATCCAGATCGACCGGGCCAATCGGAAAATGTATACAAACAAAATGGCCAATACGCCCATCAACAAAGCAAAACTGCCCATAAGGCTGATGTCGAGTACCCAATGTACAAAAAACGTGAACCCTAAGCAAAAGAACGCGGTGAATATGTAAGAAATGAACATAGCGCCATAGTAGAACCCTGGCTCCGGCTCGAAATCCTGCCCGCACACTTCGCAGTGCGACTTCATATCAAACGACTTCTTGAAACTGAAACTGCCCGTTTCAAACATCCCTGTCTCATGACAGTGCGGGCATTTGATGCCAAATATGCTGTAAATTTTACTGCCTTTACCCATAGTAGCCATAGTTTGTGCATTTGTGCCGAGCAAAGGTAAGGGCATTTTTAATACATGAAACTTATTTCATGTATTTTCTACATATTGCACTGGCAGTTTTCCAAACATTCAATGATGAGCGACACATCGCGCTCTTTGAGAGAGTAATACATACTGCGCCCCTCGCGCTTTACACTCAAGATGCCTTTTACCCGCATATTTTGCAGGTGATGGGAGGTAAGCGACTGCTCGCTGTTGAGCATTTCACAAATATCCGTTACGGAGAGCCTGGGATGCTGCTCCAGCAAGTGGATGATGCCTAAGCGCATAGGGTGCGCCACCGTCTTGAGGATGAAGGCAATTCGCTCCAGCTTTTCTGCTTCGTTGGCGTCAATAACGGTATGTTTGGTTGCTTCCATGGGGCACAAAAATAAGCGAAAAAGAACATATTGCCACTGAATTCGCACTATTCTATACAAAACAAGTGGGAAAAAAGTTTACCGGGCTTTATCAGCGCCTAATAAGCTCACCTGGCCGGACGAGGCCTTGGTTTGTTTCGCCCAGTATTGATGAAAAAATTCAGTCACCGCATGGGGTATCATTCCGCTAAACGAATTGGTAAGGATACAAATGCCCAGTTTTTGTTCGGGGCAAAGCGCCATTTCATTGCGGTAGCCGTTCACCATCCCCCCGTGATAGACTATGGTATGCGGCGGCACATCCACCACCCGCATACCCAACCCATAGCCGGCGGCGGTATATGGGCGCCATTGGCGCGCGCTGGGCTCGTAAGGCTCAAAGGGTACATGGATGCAAAACATTTCTTCTAAGGTAGTCGCATCCATCACATCGGGCGCGTAACCCTGTAAGGCCCTGAGCCAAAGGGCCATATCGGCAATACTGGCATTGAGCCCGGCGGCAGGCGAAGCGCTGTAATAATTGGGATAAAGCGGAATGCGATGGCGCCCGGCTTCGTCGGGGGCATGAGGCATGGCCTTATTGACAGTAGCCAGCATGGCTTGCTGCCCCGAAGAAGCGTCCGTCATGCCCAAAGGCGCCAAAATGCGTTGTTGCAACAGACTGTCGTAACATTGCCCCGTAACAGCCTCCAATACCTCGCCGGCTAAGCTGTATACCACATTTTGGTAATTGAAATACACGCCCGGCGTATGAGTGAGCGCAAGATTATTGAGGTCCGGCCTTATAAAATAGTAACTCTCACCTTGATTGAGCCGATTGGAAAAGGCCTGATAAGGAAACCCTGAAGCCTGGCTGAGCACATGCCGCAGTTGTAACGTTTGCGTGGCGTCTTTCGGATACTGGGGCTTAAAATCGGGTAAGTGCGCATCTACCCGGTCTTCCCACCTCAGCCGACCCTCGCGCACCAACTGGGCGGCAAGCGCGGGCGCAAAAGCCTTCGACAAACTGGCCAACCGAAAGCGCGTATGCACATCAACGCTGTCTTTGGGGTGCTGAATGTCTTTGACACCCCAGGTTTTTATCCAAACGGGCCGCCCGTCCTTTACTACGGCTACTGCCAAGCCGGGTATATGTTCGACCTGCATGGCATGGCGCAGTGTTTTTTCCAACTGGAGCAGGGCTTTTTGCAAATCGGGATCATGCTCCGGCACACCGGTCGGCCTATTCAACCAAGTGTCGATAGCAGTTGATTCCCGCTCTACAGGCTCGTCGGCATCCGATGTGCAGGCAGTTGCAAAATAGGCACCAAATACAAGCAGATAGATAACTGTTTTCTTCAGCATTGGGCAAACATAAGCATCAAAGCGCATATTCTGCCCTTCCTGTTGAGGGTTTTTCTCCTGCGCCTATTCTCTTTTCAATATGGCCGCCTGCCTTACCACTACGTTGTATACCCCCACAGCAGGTATAGGCTCGCCCTCGTGAGTGCCGCCTCCCGTTGTGCTGCCGGGCTCATCGCCGGCGGCAATGATCTCATAAACGAGTTTATCGCCCACCTTTTCCACCGTACTCAACAGCAGGCTGCCCTCAACCGAAAATAGGCTGTACAACTTGCCGCCTAAGAGCTGTTCATTGAGTAGGATGCCGTTGTTTTCATTGACCCGGTAGCGGCCCTGCTCCGGCGCTACAGGCTCAAGGAGGTAAGGCCGCAGCCCGGCGCTGTCGGGGCCATATTGGATATTCCAGGTATACGTGCCGTTTTCAAGCGGTAAGATGGTAAGCGACATAGGCACCGACTGCAATAGACCCGCAGGGCCATATATATTAAGATCGCCTGCCCACTTGCCTATCCAGGTAAAAGGGAAAGGCGGGCTTTCAGGCAACGCAGGCTGGGCAAAAAGGCGGACGGCAGGCGATAAAAATGCCATCAGGATAAAAATCAGCCATAATTTTCTCATTTTCGAGCCGGATTTTCTACTGCATGAGGCGCCACAAAAGCGCAGGAATTTAATGTCAATGACAAAGATAACCAAAATGACCACTCGTTTTCTACTTGCCGTATTCAGTCTGGCCGCAACGCTGGCCACAGGCCAGGGCGCCACCGGATTCCGACAGTACATCAACTACCGCATAGAAGTAAGGCTCGATGATGAGCAGCATCAACTGCATGGACAGGCCAATTGGGAATACTTCAACAAATCAGCTACTGTGCTAACGGAGTTGTATGTACACCTCTGGCCCAACGCCTACAGCAGCCGATCAACGGCATTCGCACGGCAACAACTGCGCTACGGCAACAGCCGCTTCTATTTTGCCGATGATGCCGACCTGGGCGGAATCGACAGCTTGTCCTTTTCGGTCAACGGGCAGGCCGCAGCCATGACCTTCCTCAATGGGCAGCCCGATATGGCCATCCTACAACTCCCCTCCCCCTTAAAACCCGGCGAACGGGTATCGGTAAGTACGCCCTTCCGGGTAAAAATTCCTGCCTCATTCTCACGGTTGGGCCATATCGGGCAGTCGTACCAAGTTACGCAATGGTATCCCAAGCCGGCCGTCTACGACGCTACGGGCTGGCATCCCATGCCCTACCTCGATGCAGGCGAATTTTACTCCGACTTTGGCGCTTTTGACGTATACATTACGCTGCCCGACAACTATCAGGTGGCCGCCACCGGCGTGCTGCAAAATCAGGATGAACGACGTCGCCTGCGCGAAGTTGATTTGGCTACCCGCCAATACCTCGACACCTTGCGCCA
>CAYOTJ010000412.1:0-3976 GCA_964406855.1 uncultured Saprospiraceae bacterium | reverse complement strand
GGCAATTGTTTGGGCAGTTTCTGGTAGAAGGGGCGCTGCTAAACTTAGCGGCCGTAGGTTTGGCCATAGGCTTGGTTCAGGCGCTGATGCCGCAGTTTTCGCGCTGGTTGGACAGGCCCCTTTACGAACTGCCGGGTTACGACGGGCTTTTTTGGGCGCTGTGCGCGGGGCTATGGGTAAGCGGGGTGGCGCTGGCGTGCCTGTGGCCGGCCATAGCGCAGTCGAGGCTGACGGCAGCGCCGGCAGGTAAAGCCGACTTCTTCGGGCGGCGCGAGCGGCCGGTGTTGCGGCATGGGTTGGTGGTGTTTCAGTTTGTATGCTCTACGGCCCTGATCGGGGCTGTGCTGGTGGTGCAGCGCCAACTGCGCTTTATGGAGCAATACGAAACCGGCATAGATATGACCCAGGTGGCGGTATTGCCGGCGCCGAACTTCGACTGGCGGCAGGACTCGCTGAACCGACATAAAATGGCTGCTTTCCGGCAGGAGGTTGCCGCCTTGAGCGGGGTGGAGCAGGTGGCGGTATCCGACGCCGCCCCGGCCTTGGGCATCGCTACGCTGGCAGGCACCTCTACCCAGGTGTATTGGGCCGACCGGCCGGCCGGCGGATCGGGGCAATACACCTTATACTTCTTCAATGCGGAGAAAGACTTTTTTGCGGCCTATGGCGCCAGGCTGCTGGCGGGCGAGTTGTTTGTGGCTCAAGACCGCAGGGCTGTTTTTGGGCAGGTCGTAATCAATGAAACCTGTCGTAAGATGTTAGGTTTCCCCTCGGCGGCAGCGGCCATTGATGAAGAGATTGTGATGGCCGGCAACGAAAACCAGCGCGTGCGGGTGAAAGGGGTGGTGGCCGATTTTCATATAGAATCGCTAAAATCGCCGGTACGCCCTACTTTTTACTACCTGCATCCGCAACTCACGGCCGGCTTCATTTCGATAAAATGGGTGAGCGGCCCCGGGCAGTCGGCCCGGGCTGCCCTCGCCGCTGTGGAGGAGCGCTGGCGGCGCTTTTTCCCGGAGACGGGGTTTGATCCGGTTTTTGCCGATGCCGCCTTTGCCGCACAGTACAGGGCCGAGCGGCTGCTGTCGCAGGCCTTTGGGCTGTTTGCGGGGCTGGCTGTATTTGTGGCTTGCTTAGGCTTGCTGGGGCTGGCGGCTTTTACGGCCGAGCGGCGCACCAAAGAAATCGGCATCCGCAAGGTGCTGGGGGCCAGTGTGGCGGGCATTGCGGGGCTGCTGGCCAAAGACTTCCTCAAGTTGGTGCTTGTGGCCATCGTCATTGCGTCGCCGATTGCCTACTACCTGATGCAGCAGTGGTTGGCCGATTTTGCCTATCGCATAGCGCTGAGTTGGCAGGTGTTTGCGGCAGCGGGGTTCATGGCGGTGGGCATTGCCTGCCTTGCGGTGGGCGGCCAGGCGGTGAAGGCGGCGCTGGCGAATCCGGTGGAGAGCTTGCGGAGTGAATAAAATAAATCAAAAACATTATGCTATCCAACTATTTCAAGATCGCGCTCAAAAACCTGCTGCGTTATCGCATGGTATCAGGTATCAACTTATTAGGCCTCTCCGTAGGATTTGCGGCTTGTGGTCTGATTGTTTTGTTCTTGTTACACGAACGTGGGTTTGATCGTTTTCACACGCACTATGATCGTCTTTGTCGCGTCAATACGACCATGCAATACCCGGGGGCAAGCGCCAGCAACGTCGCCTATACCAGTTGGCCGATGGGGCCGTTTTTAAAAGAAGCTTTCAGTGACGAGGTAGACGATTTTTGCCGTTTGGTGTTTTTGGATAAAGAATTTTTGCTGAAAAACGGCGAAACTTCGGCGAAGTTAGGCAATGTGTTTGCGGTGGATTCTAACTTCTTTCAAACCTTTGATTTTCAATTGATTTATGGGGAAGAAAAATTGGCTTTTTCCAAGCCGAACAACATTGTACTAACCCGAAGAATAGCCGAAAAGCTCTTTGATTCCATAGAAGCATCGCTCGGAGAAACAGTAACCAAAACCTTCGTCAGTGCGCTCAGCCAACGCGACACAACGGTACGGTATGAAGTGAGCGCTGTGGTAGAAAACCCGCCTGCCCACTCTCACTTGCAATTTGACGCACTGTGTACCCACGCCCAGCGACCTTACTGGGTCGTTTGGAACCCCGAAGCTATGGTCGATTGGCATGTGCTGACTACGATTACTTACCTGAAACTGCGCTCCTCACATACGAATAGGGCGGCTCTACAGGCGCAAATCCCGGAGCAACTCAAAAACCGCATGAAAGGCGCTCAAAACGTAGCGCACGAACTTCAGCCTATGTCCGATATTCACTTAGGTTCCAAGCATCTGGCAGCCGATGTGGAGGCGAATTTTGGGCAGTTCGATCGCTCGTATCTCTTTATTTTTGGGGTCATCGGGTTGTTTTTGCTGCTCATCGCCTGCGTCAACTACGCTAACCTGAATACCGTGCTGGCGAGCCGCCGAGCCAAAGAAGTGGCCGTCAGGAAAGCCATTGGCGCCAACCGCCGTGCCGTGATTCAACAATTTATTGGAGAGGCTATGCTGACTTCCGCATTGGCATTGGCATTGGCTTTTGGCTTTATCTATGCCCTGCAACCGATTTTGGAAACCCTCGATTATCCGATGAATGCACTATCCCGGCTACCTACTATCCCCTTTATCGGGGGGGCTGTTGCCCTATCGTTATTGCTCGGTATGATATCCGGGGCCTATCCCGCTTTTTTTATCGAGCGGCTGGCGCCGGCGAAAGTATTGCGCGGCAATCAGACGGATACGCGGCAGAAACAATACTTTGTCTCTGTATTGGTAACGGCCCAATTCACCGTCGCCATTGCGCTCATGGTGGGCACGCTGGTGGTAGAGCGCCAAATGCAGTTTTTGCAAAAAACCGACCTCGGGTATCAACCCGCGCAAATACTGACCCTCGATCTCGGCATAGCCAACCTGATGAAAGGCGCCGCTTTGAAAGCCAAACTCGCCGAAGTGCCGAGTGTGGAAGGAGTTGCCCTTGCTGACCAAACGCTTGGCGAGGGTCTGACTCAGAACGGAGCGCTTTTTGTAAAAGATGGCAAACAGGAACATATCGCGCTACCGTGTTTCTCAGTGGATGAGGATTTTATACCCCTCTACAACATAAAAATGATCGCTGGTCGCCCGTTTGAACCCATAAGTACGGCAACCGCCACCCAGTATATCATCAACGAAACACTGGCACGCAAGATCGGCTGGACCCCGGAAGAAGCCATTGGGCAACCCTTCACTTTTGCGGGTATACAGGAAACTGGCAGTGTGATCGGCGTAGCCAAAGACTTTCATTTTACGTCATTGCATCATCGCATAGAACCGATGGCCATGCGCGCCATTGAGTGGACAAGTATCGCCAGCGTTAAAGTCTCTACTGCCGATTTGCCCGCCACACTTAGTCGTTTGGAGGAGGTATGGAAAACGACCATCACGGATAAACCCTTCGATTACCAATTTTTGGATGAACAGTTTGCCCAAACCTACGCCGCCGAGCAACGCCTAAGCCGCTTAGCGGGATTGGGCGCGGGGCTGGCCATTTTTATTGCCTGCATGGGTCTTTTTGCGCTTACCATGTTCATTGCACAGGCCCGCACCAAAGAGATCGGCATTCGCAAGGTGCTGGGGGCGTCCGTTGCCGGCGTGACGGGGCTTTTAGCAAAGGATTTTATGAAATTGGTGGTCATTGCCATCCTCATCGCTTCGCCCATAGCCTGGTATTTTATGAACCGTTGGCTGGCAGATTTCGCTTACCGCATCCAAATCCAATGGTGGATGTTCGTGGCGGCAGGGGCTGCTGCGGCGCTCATTGCGTTTTTGACCGTGGGGGCCCAGAGTATAAAAGCGGCGCTGGCCAACCCGGTGAAGTCGCTGAGGTCGGAGTAGGCGGCCCGCGTGAGGGGGTGAAGCGGTATGCGTGATTTACCCCGTGGAATAGCGAAGCGT
>CAYOTJ010000411.1:0-3984 GCA_964406855.1 uncultured Saprospiraceae bacterium | reverse complement strand
ACACCCGACCCCGCCCCCCGAACCAGCCCGTTTTGCCGGAGGCGCAGGCAGGTGTTTTGGGGGGCGGGGGCACGCCCAAAAATAAATATGTAAAACCATTGAAAGATCATGGCTTAGCCCGTTCAAGCGAAGGGGCGGGCTACGCTAAAAAGAATGAATATGCTGATGAACGTAAAAATGGCTTGGCGCGAATACCTGCGGGAGCGCGTATTCACCGGTCTGAATTTGTTGAGCCTCGTCATAGGGCTTGCTGTAGCTTATGCGTCCCAAGTCTATCTCGATCCCGGCGCTTTGCAGGCTTATGGCTTGCGCATGTTGGCGCCGGCCGTCGCGGCCGGCGATACGGCCCAGGCCGTATACACCCTCATCAATCGGACGGCCGCTGAAAAACTGGCGGCGCAAAAGCAAATCCCGCTTGAATCGGTGGTGGGGCAAACCATCATCACCGAGCCGGAGTACATAGACGAAAACCAGCGCGCCGGCTTCCCATTTGTGGTAGCAGGTATATTTGAAGACATCAATCTGTTTTCATTGCACCAGAAAGTAGAACCCTACTTCGTCACGGTAGCTAAAAACCTGCGCATGGATGGGCGCACCATTGTACAGTATGACCCGGCCCAAACCCGCCGTGTGCTGACCGACATACGCGCTGCCTACGATGCGCTGGGCCAGCCCAATCCGCTGGAGATTGACTTTTTGGAAGAGCAGGTAGCCCTGCTGTACCAGCAGGATCGTCGTATGGCCGATCTGTTGGCCTGCTTCAATGCCATTGCCTTGTTGCTGGCGGGCATAGGCACTTTGGGCATCACCCTGTTTCTGACCATAGCGCGCACCAAGGAGATCGGGATCCGCAAAGTGTTGGGCGCCTCCGTAGGCGCCATCATTCGCTCGGCTACCCGCGAATACGTTTATTTTATTGGCATAGCCCTGCTAATCAGCTTTCCTGTGGCGTACTATGTGGTGCAACAGTGGCTTGCCGGATTTGCTTACCGCATCGACATTCAGCCCGCCGCATTTATAGTGGTAGGCCTTTTTACGCTTTTGTTCGCTGCGGCGTTGGTAGGAGCGGTTGCCTGGCGCGCCGCCTTGGCCAATCCCGTAAAATCACTCAAAAACGACTGAACCTGACAATGGCCTCCATTATCAGGATTATCAACGCAGTACTATGATTTTCAGCTATATCCTCCTTGCCTGGCGCAACATCCGGGCGCAAAAAACGGTCTCGGTCATCAATGTGTTCGGACTCAGCATCGCCATCGGCATTTGCATTACGGTTTTTCTTTTCCTGAAAAACTACTGGAGCCTCGATACCTTCCACACCCATGGCGGGCGCATTTTTATGGTCGAGTACGAAACCAATACCGACGGGCAGGCGCAAACCTGGGGCGATACCCCGGCTTTGCTGGCTGACGCCTTAGCTGCCGACTTTCCGCAGGTAGAGCGCACCGTACGCGTTTTTAGGGAAGGCGCTGAGGTCTTTCATAAAGATGAACTGATCAACGACGTGCTCACCTATGCCGATCCGGGCTTTTTCGACATGTTCACCTTCCCCCTGAAGTGGGGCGCCCCGGCGGCGCTCAGCGACCCCCGGGCGCTCATCATCAGCCAGGCAGCCGCCGAAAAATACTTTGGCGCCGAAAACCCCCTCGGCAGGCAGCTTACGCTCATGGACGGCAACCGCGAGCGCCAAACCTACACCATTCAAGGGGTAGCTATGCCCTTCCCCAACAACACCAGCTTCTCCTTCAGCTTGTTGGCGGGCCTGCACCCCAACCACCGCGTATTACAGGGTATGGACTGGAAAGGTCGTTCCGACGGTATCTTTGTTCAGTTGCGCGACCCCGGCCAGGCCCGCCAGTTGGAGGCCCGCCTCCAGCCCTTTACGGCCCGTTTTAATGCCGTCAATGCCGATTACCAGGCTACCCGCTTTGTACTCGACAACCTCAAGAAACCCAATCCCGGCGCTTATGACGTACTACGCCGCCCCACCGAGGCCGCCCACCCGGGCGTGACGATCATCTATACCCTCATCGCCGCCCTCATGCTGGCCTTGTCATGCTTCAACTACGTCAACATTGCGCTCGGCGCCGTTGGGCATCGCCTGCGCGAGATAGGCGTTCGCAAGGCCGTCGGCGGCAGCCGCCAACAGATCATCTGGCAGTTTATGACCGAAAACTTAGTACTGGTTTTTTTCTCGCTGCTGCAACTGGTCTTCATTCCGGTGCAAAACACCGTGATGGTCATCAAAACCGACGGGTTTTGGCGGGACATAGCCGGGGTGTGGCCCTTCTTGGTCGTATTGCCGGCCTTTGTAGCGCTGGTTTCGGGCGCCTATCCGGCTTTGTATGTATCCCGGTTCAATGCTACGGCCATCTTCTCCGGCAAGCAGAAATTTGGTGAAAAAAGCATCTTGCGCCGCAGCCTGCTGGGCGCGCAGTTTATGGTAGCCTACCTGGCGGTCATCGTGGGCATCGTCTTGTTTGTAGCCGGCGGCGATTTTAAAAAAATGCCCTGGGGGTACGATGCTTCCCGCACCCTGGTGGTACCGCTTACCGACAGTACCCAGTTTGGGCTGCTCAAAGACGAACTACTCAAAGACCCTCAGGTAGAGGCCGTTGCCGGCGCCGTTGACCACATCGGGTTCGGGGCCCAAAAGCAGATCGTTGGCATTGACGGCCAAAAAAAGGAAATCAGTTGCTACCATGTAGGCGCCGACTACCACCTCGCTATGGGGCTGCCCCTCAGGGCCGGGCGCTTCCTGCAACCGGGCCCCGGCGACGAAGACGCCATCGTAATCAATGCTTTTCTCGCCCGTCGGCAAGGCTGGGACGACCCCATCGGAAAAACCATCCAACTCCACAACAAAGCCTATATCGTAGTAGGCGTCATAGACGACGTAAAAACTACCCCCACCAGCGCGCCCCGCCAAATTGCTTTCTTCAAAAGCGGCCGGCAGACTTTTACTTTTCTCTTAGCCCGGTGCAGCGCCAACGGCGGCCAGGCCGTAGCCGCCCGCGCCGGGCAGGCTTTTCAGCGGTTGTTCGCCGGGCTGCCCTCGCGGCATTTTTTCCAAAGCGAAATCTTCGACAGCTTCGATCAGGGTACCCGCCGCCTGTCGCAATCCTTCAGCTACATCGCCCTGCTTGCCCTTGTCTTAGCCTGCATGGGCCTGTACGGGCTGGCCGCCCAGCACTACGCCCTTCGCCTCAAAGAAGTGAGCCTGCGCAAGCTGATGGGCGCCTCCGTCGGCCAGATATCCCTGCTCGTCAATCGCCATTTCGGCCTCATGCTCCTGCTGGCCGGGGGCGTCGCCTCAGCCCTCTGTTGGGGTGCTATGGCATTGGCCCTCAGAGCGTTGCCTGAATATTTGGGCGCCTATCATCCGGGTATTGCCCCCTTTGTGCTGGCCAATTTGTTTGTCCTCGCCGCCGCCGCTGCTACCATCGGCTACCAAACCTGGAAAACCGCCCGCGTCAACTTAGCCGAAACCCTCAAAAATACCGACTAACCGCCATCCTCCACCCAAGGCCGTGGAGAACTATAAATACAGGGATTTGTGTACAAAACTTGCCGGCGCAAATTGTATAGGGCGTGCCCCCGCGCGCAAGGCATTCAGCAGGCGCCTTGAGGGCGCCGGGGCATACAACGGCGCGCGGGGTCGGGTGTTCCGCTACTATGCGCTCGTGCCTCACGCATACCGCTGCACCCCCTCACGCGGCTCCGCAGCGGCGTGGTTACAGTTTTCCAAGTCTACCGTTGCCTGGACTACTGCTGGAAAAATAAAAAATACAAGCCCTTGCATAATTCAAAGGCAATGCTTATACTTGCTATCGCATTGCGTATGCAGGCACAAGCTTAAAACTCGTAGCGCGAAATCTGCTCCCATCGGCAATTATTCCGCAATTGTTATTAAGTGGTGGGGTTGTTTTTAACGTTCGCTCTTACGAATTTTTACTACATATACAGAACAACACAAAATAATGC